>DSBF01000548.1 GCA_011049495.1 Ignavibacteria bacterium | reverse complement strand
TGTTTTTCAACAACCCAATGTCCATAACTTTGAACATAACCTGAAGTCAAAGTTTTTCCACCAACTGTTTCAAGAGAACCCGTTCCCATTTTAGCTGCTAAATCAGAAACGAGCATAGGACTACCATTCGGAACAAAACCAAGCGTATTAGCCATACCGCCCGTGTATGAAAGGTTATCGCGTACAGTCCAGCCATCCCCCAAATCATAATCAAAGTTAATCCCACTCACAATACCTTTCCAACCACGTCCACTAGAAAAATCGTACTGTTTGTTATCACCTTGTTCATTAATTTGTAAAGTTCTAAATCGTGTCGAATTTCCCAAGGGGGAGAATGTTCCCGGATCGTTACCGGTACCCAACGCCATTGGCAAAATCCACTGACCATGATCATCGGTCAAACGCGCGAAACCGTTCAATACACCTTTATCAAAAACCTTGGTTAGTTGAAAAGTGAACTGTTTGCCTCTTTCAGAGTTGAATTCAGTATCTCTTATCCCTGGGGATGTTCTTAAATAACCACCCACCATATAATAGAAGCCATCAGATATAGGACCACTTAACACAGCATCAAGTCTCTGCTCACTATAATCTGAAGTTGTATACTTAACTAACCCTTCAGTCTGAGCAGTTCCTTTACGTAAATTAAAATTGGTTGTTAATCCGGCTTCACCATTGGAGAATACTGAACTTGGACCACCTCTTAGTGCCTCTATGGATAATACGGTTTCATCAATTCTGAATATACTACTTTGTTCAAAAAATGAAAGAGTTTGCGTACCGTAAATTGGCGCACCGTTAATTGCCATAGTTACAAAGGGTGCATCTCCTGAAGATGGTAATCCTCGGACAAAAATATTTGCGCCTGCAACACCTCCAGAGCTTTCGGACCAAACACCAGGCACTAATTCTAAAGCTGCAGCTGTACTTGGTGGAGAAAGTTGTCTTATCTCCTCAGCCGACATGGTGGTAATTGCAAAGCTTGCATCTTTTTTTCTCACACCGGCTCCACCAGGGGTACCGGTTATAACAACAGATTCCATATTTAGAATATCTTCTTTTAATACTGCATTTTGTTCTACAGTTCCTTCAACGGGAACTGTGATGAAATATTCTACCGAACTATACCCTACCATACTTATTCTTATGGTATAAGTTCCTGCTGGTACTTTTTGTATTAAGTACATTCCCTCAGAGTTAGTAGCAGCACCATAATTTGTTCCTGTTAAAATTACATTTGCCGCTAATAATGCATTGTTGTTTGAATCCGTAACTTTACCAGTTACAGTTCCTTGTGCGAATAATGATTCGGCGGTAAATGTAAAAAGAACGCTTAACATAAATAAATAGGACATAATATTAGTCTTATTTTTTTTCATGCATCCTCCTTGTTTGTGTTATAAGTTGGGGTATTACTTTTTACTAGTGAGCTGAGAAACGTTGAATCGGTTTTTTGTGAAATTTCTTGCTGCAGAAATATTAAATATGATGGATACTTCATAATTTTAAAACCATCCTCATCAATTGAGGGATTAGTTATATGTGTGATAAAAATTACACTAATATATTCAAATGAAGCAATAATATCAAAAACTTTTTTTTTGTTTCATTTCTAAATAATTATTTTGAAAATTTTTTTTATTTCTTTCAATTGATAATAGTACATATTATTTTTATGTAATTTTTTCATCATTGGTGAGCCGAAATGTCAAAATTAAAAGTCAAACTTTCGCTTTTTATTAATTTTTTTGTAATAGGAATACTTTTAAATTCCGTAGGAATTGTAATTCTGCAAGTGATTGACCATTACTCGGTTTCTAAAGAAGCAGCAAGTATTCTGGAAGCTTTCAAAGATTTATCTATTGCAATTTTTTCTTTTTTACTCGCATCAAGTGTTCCAAAATTTGGTTACAAAAGATCTATGTTGTTTGCACTTATAATTGTTACGGCAGCAACATTAGGAATGAGGTTTTTTGACGGCTTTCTCATGTCGAAATTAATGTTTGCCTCGATTGGTTTAAGTTTTGCGTTGATTAAAGTTTCTGCATATTCAACAGTTGGTATTATCACAGAAGGTGCAGATGAACATGCGAGTTTAATGAGTTACCTGGAAGGTATTTTTATGATAGGTGTACTTTCGGGATATTGGATATTCGGATTTTTTATTGAAATAGAAAGTAAAGGTGGTGTGTTTTCCTGGCTGGATACTTATTGGGTATTAGCCGGTCTTTGCATTATTGCATTTTTAATTTTATTTACAACCAAGCTTGATGAAAGTTCGGTTAAAAAGAAAGGATTCAATACCCTACATGAATTTTTAGATATGCTGGCACTTATACGGTTTCCGCTAATTATTCTTTTTGTTATAAGTGCTTTTTTCTATGTCTTAATTGAACAGAGCATTCAAACCTGGTTACCTACTTTTAATGCGCAGGTTTTATATCTACCATCATCAATAAGTGTACAAATAGTAAGTATATTGGCAGGTGCAATTGCAATTGGTAGAATCGGCGGAGGCTGGATAATTAAAAAATTGAGTTGGATGACAGTATTAACAGGTTGTTTAATCGGATCAATTGTACTGATATTGTTAGTTATTCCGTTAACAATTGATTTGGCACCAAGCAGCATTGAAGGATGGTTAAGTGCACCACTTGCAGCCTTTTTACTCCCTCTAATTGGTTTATTTTTAGGGCCCATTTATCCCGCTTTAAGTTCATCAATATTAAGCGTTCTTCCTAAAAACAAACAAAGCGCAATGACAGGTTTGATTGTTATTTTCTCGGCGCTCGGCGGTACTACCGGCTCTGTAATTACCGGTACTTTATTCGGTATGTTTGACGGACAAACAGCATTTTATTTTTCTATTCTGCCAATGGTACTCCTTTTAATTACATTATTGTTTTACAACAGAAAACGAAAAACTTTTGTTTTTAAGGAAATTTAAATGAAATATAATAAGAAAGATTACATACAAATCTCAGGTGATTTGTTTGAAGAAGTCCAATTAAAAAGAATATTCAGAGATTCAAAAACTTTTGTTGATTCAGTTCCGAAAAAAGATCCTCGAGAAATTCTGCATCAATACAGAAATTTACATGCAGATGAGATTGATTTGAAAACCTTTATTGCAGATAATTTTGAACCTCCTTCTGATAGCACCATTAAAATTGATTTGCCTAAAAACAGGACAATGGAAGAGCACATCGGATTACTTTGGAATTATTTAAAAAGAGACAAAGTCAATCAAAGTCAAAACACTACTTTGATACCCCTGCCGAAACCGTACATTATTCCGGGAGGAAGATTTCGCGAAATTTATTACTGGGACAGTTATTTCACAATACATGGGCTGGTAATTTCCAACGAAATGGAAATTGCAGAAAATATGCTCGATAATTTTGCTTTTCTTATAGATGAAGTTGATCATATTCCGAACGGCAACAGAGTTTATTATATAACACGATCGCAGCCGCCGTTTTTTGCTGCAATGATTAATCTTCTTTCAAAATATAATGGTGTTCAATGGCAGCTTAAATATCTTCAGCAGTTACGCAAAGAATATGATTTTTGGATGAACAAAAAAAATCGTTTATTCGAATTGAATGAAAACGAATTCTTGAACCGTTACTTCGATGAAGATAATTTACCAAGAGAAGAATCTTATTACGAAGATTTTCAATTAGCAGCAGGTTTTGATGAAAACAAACAAAAAGAATTTTACCGAAACATAAGAGCCGCTTGTGAATCCGGTTGGGATTTTTCTTCTCGTTGGTTTTATGATAATGAGAATTTAACAAAATGTATAACAACACATATTATTCCCGTCGATCTAAATTCGCTTCTTTATTTTACTGAAAGGAAATTAGCAGAGTTATATAAACTTGCCGACAATAAAATAGAAGAAAAAAATTTCTTACATGCTTCCGAAAAAAGAAAACAATTAATTAACAAATATAATTGGAAAGATAACTTTTATTTCGACTATAATTTTATGGAAAGAAAGACAACCGATATTTACTCACTTGCAGCAGTTTATCCCTTATATTTTGGAATTGCTTCCGATGAACAAGCTCAATATGTTGCTGATATAATTGAAAAGGAATTTCTAAGAGCGGGAGGATTAATTACAACAACAAATCACACCGGTCAACAGTGGGATGCACCAAACGGCTGGGCACCCCTTCAATGGCTTACAATTGTTGGATTAAGAAATTATGGTTTTAGTAAATTAGCAGATGAAATTAAAAATCGCTGGCTGAAATTAAACCGAGATGTATTTAACCGAACCGGAAAAATGTTCGAGAAATACAACGTTGAAGATACTACACTTTTTGCCGGTGGCGGAGAGTATGATCTGCAAGATGGATTTGGATGGACAAATGGAATTGCGCTTGCATTAGCAAAAGACCTTGATTTAGAATTGAATTAACTATGTAATACAAAGGAGGAAAAAGTGGCTCAAAAATTTTCATTCGATATTGTTTCCGAAATTGATTTTCAAGAAGTTGATAATGCAGTTAACCAAGCAATCAAAGAAATTAATCAGCGGTACGACTTGAAAGATTCCAAAACAGAAATCAATCTTAATAAAAAAGAAAAGTTTATCAACATTAATACAAAAGATGATTATTCTCTGAAATCATCGCTTGATATTCTTCAATCAAAATTTATTAAAAGAAGTATATCACTTAAGGCAATGAAAATAAATGAGCCGGAACCGACAGGCGGCGGCAGAGTTAAACAACAAATTGATCTGCAAAGCGGGATATCAAAAGATAACGCTAAGATTATTACGAAACTTATAAAAGATAGCAAGGTGAAAGTTACGGCACAAATAATGGATGAAATTATTCGAGTACAAGGTTCAAAAAAAGATGACCTTCAAGAAATAATTTCTCTTGTTCGTGATGCAGAATTAAATTTTCCCGTACAGTTTGTTAATTATAAGTAGATATGTTTTTTCATTTAACTTATAGAGATAAGACATCATTTTAAGCCACATGATGTCTTCTTTACAATGATGTCTTCTTTACAATAATATTATTTCTAATATCATTCCGATTTTCTATATTTCAAACACGCATTTCAATAAAAATAAGTAATTCATTAAATGAGCCGGAGGTTCATATGGATTCAATCCTTAAAAAATCAGCTTACCTAATTCTTTTTATTATTTTCTTTTCAAGCATCTCAATAGCTCAAAAGGATTTTTACAAAAAAAATGAGACTGCAAAAATTATTAGCTATGAACAAACTTTGCACAAATATCATTTCGGCGAACCAATTCCGGAGGGTATTAAAATGTTTGCCGCTGAGTTTGATGCTGATGGAAACCAAATTTCTTACACAATTTTTGATCGCGACGGCGATATGCAGTCAAAAATTAGATCGGAATACGATGGAGCAGGAAATGTCATAAAAAAAATCCTATATGATGATGACAATGACATTGAAAAGATTTTTCGATATCGATATGATGTAAATAATAATCTCATAACAGAATCGGAGCATAAAGCGAACGAAAGCTTAATTGATAAAAAAGAATACGAATATGAAAATGGACAACTAACAAAAATGACCGAGTATGATGATGACGGCGATATCATTAAGAGGGAAATTTATTACTACAATACGAATAATAAGCTCGATAAAATGATCAGCTATGATTCTAAAGGTAATCCCGAAATTAAGTTGGATTATAAGTATAATGAAAATGGAAACATGACCGAAATGATAACTTATGATTCCGACGGTGAAATTATTCAAAAAGATTTCTTTGACTACGATGATAAAGGAAATAAAATCAGCGAAATAATATATGAAGCGGACGGAGATGTGAAATCAAAGAAAATAAAAAAATACGATGATGACAATAATCTTATTGAGGAATCATTTTTTGATGATGATGGGGATATAATTTATACAAAAAATTATGAATATAACGACAACGGTTTATTAACCGGAGAAAAGGAATTTAACTCAAAGTCAAATTTAATATACAGTTTTGAATACCACTTTAATAATGAAAGCAAAATTGAAAAAGAAATAATTGATGATCGCGAAAAAGAAATCTATCAAGAGTTTAGATACAACTATGATCAAAGCGGGAACCTGATAAAAGTTATTGAATTCGATAAATTGCGAGAACCAATCAAAGCGTATATGCTAAAATATAGTTATTAACAGATTGCTAAATGAGGTTAAATCTTAAATTTGATTTTTTGCAATAATTAGCACTTTCTCCAAAAAGTTATAAAACTCTTTTTATTATTTGGTAGACATTCATTATATTGTTATATGTCTAAAATGTGATTTGGGACAAATTATTTGCGACAGTTGAAAACAGCAATAGACATCTTCGAATCAACTAATATCTTTAACATTTCCTTACTCACTTTTTCTTTATTGAATAAGTGTCAGGTTCGAATCTCCTTATACAATTTTTTATCCAAACTACAAAATCATTCCAGTATTAATAAATTGTTAAGAATTAACCACAACATACAAAAAGAGGGATGTACTTCTTATTATTACATAACTAATTAATTGTTTTTCACTAACCAAAAAAAGGGTTAACACATGTCTAAAATCTACAACTTAATTCTCGCTTTCCTCCTCATCACTTCAGTTGTTGTAGCCCAAAACTATACGGTAAAAGGTAAAGTAACTGACTCCAGAACCGGAGAAGCACTTATCGGGGCAAACGTATATTTAAAGGGAACAACATTCGGTGATGCTTCTGCTAAAGGAGGGTCATTCGAGTTTACAGCTCCAAAAGGAAGCTACTCACTCGTCTGCAGCTACATAGGTTACAAAACAGTTGAGTACGATATCAACCTAACAAATGATATGGAAGTTGATTTCGAGCTTGACGATTTTGAATTCTCTCTCTCTCTTGAAGTTATTGCTGACCGCGCAAAGGAAAGAGAAACTCCTGTTGCATTTACAAATATAGACAAACAACAAATGGAGTTTACTCTCGGTTCAAGAGATATACCGATGGTATTGAACACCACTCCTTCTGTTTATGCAACGGAACAAGGCGGTGGTGCCGGTGACGCAAGAGTAAACCTCCGCGGTTTCGACCAAAGAAATATTGCTATCATGATCAACGGTGTTCCTATTAACGATATGGAAAACGGTTGGGTTTATTGGTCAAACTGGGATGGATTAAGTGACGCTACTTCTTCTATTCAGGTTCAAAGAGGTTTAAGTGCAGTTAACCTCGCTACTCCATCTATCGGTGGAACAATGAACGTTATTTCCGACCCTACACAGCAAAGAGCTTCATGGTTCTTAAAAACTGAAACCGGTACAGGAAACTTTTCAAAACAGTCAGTGTTTGCTCACACAGGTTTGGTAGATGACAAATTTGCACTCAGTTTAGGTCTTGTTAAAAAAACCGGTGACGGTATTGTTCAAGGTACATTTACTGATGCTTGGTCATATTATTTAGGAGCTGCTTACCAAATCAACAAAACAAATAGAGTTGAGCTTTATGCAATGGGTGCTCCTCAGCGCCACGGACAAAGAAGCTATAAATTAAACGCTGCTTCTTTCAGTCATGAACTTGCTCGCAACTTAGGATTCTCAGAAGAAGTTTTACAAGATCCCCTATTCCAAGAGTTAGGATTGAATTACAACCCTAACTGGAACGGTGCTCCTTCCGAATATGCAGGCAAACAATACTATGAAATGTATTGGAACACGCCTATGACTAATCGCTATGATCCCAATTATCTTTGGGAAAGAGAAAATTACTACCACAAACCATTAGTTAACTTAAACTGGTATACTCAGTTTAGTGAAAAATTCTCTCTTTATACCACAGCTTATTGGTCAGGCGGTAAAGGCGGCGGTACAGGTACTTACGGAAGTATGGTTTGGGATTATACCAATAAACAAAGAGTTGCTGATTGGGCTGGTACAATTACCAGAAATATTGGTAATACAAAAGATCTTGATCTTTATGGTACTGGTGACACTGCTACTTACAGAGTATCCAGCGGTATTTTAAGAAACTCTGTAAACCAACAATGGACAATTGGCGCTATCTCTAAAGCATACTATAAAGTAAATCAAGACCTAACACTTTCATTTGGTGTGGATTGGAGACATGCCGAAATCGATCACTACAGAGAAGTTCGTGATCTTTTAGGCGGCGATATCTACCAGGAATTTGCCGGCAACAACCAATTCATTACAAACCCAATGGATCTATATGTAAGACTTGGTGATAAAATTAACTACGATAACACAAATACTGTTGACTGGATAGGTGGATATGTACAAGGTGAATATACTGCTGATAGATTAACTGTTTATGGAACTGCAGGTTATTCTATGATAAAATATAATTATGAAGACCGCTTCAGAACTGCAGCAACATTGCCGAACGGGGATCCTGATCCAAGTTCAGGTATTCGCGTTATTGAAACTGATTGGATAGGCGGTTATCAATTGAAAGGCGGTGCTAGCTTCCGTGTAACTGCAGAAACAGATGTTTATGCTAACTTCGGTTATGTTTCTAAAGTGCCTATATTCGACCAAGTTATTGACGACGTTAACGGTGTTCAACTTGAAGATCCTAAGAATGAAAAATTCATGTCCGCAGAATTGGGAGCTAACTTCAGATTGATGAAAAATATGCTCAATATTAAATCGAACGTTTACTATACAAACTGGACAGACAGAGCACAATCACGTGGTGTTCAAAATGCAGATGGCAGCGAAGGTTTGGTTCGCTTGGACGGTATTGAATCAACTCACATGGGTATTGAAGCTGAAATCGCTTTCCAACCTGTTAAATATTTCCGCATAGACTTCGCAGGGTCAAAAGGTATTTGGGAATATGGTTCGGATGTAAGCGGTACTTATATTCCTGACGCAGGTGATCCTACTTCAGCTGTTGAATACAACTATTATATTGACGGATTGAAAGTCGGTGATGCTCCTCAATTCCAATTATCTGCCGGTCTAACTCTTTTCCCATTCAACGGTTTCCAAGCACAGTTAGTATGGCAATTTAATGATGATTATTATTCAGCATATGATCCTTTCAGCAGAAATGATCCGGATGATAGAGCTCAAGTATGGCAGATACCTTCATTCCATTTATTCAATTTACATGTTTCATATCGTCTACCTCTCAGCGGTGCCGATATTACCGTATTCGGTCACGTTTTCAACCTATTTGATGAACTCTATGTTGCTGATGCTACTGATAATAGTAGATTTAATGCTTATACAGGTAACGGCATGAATCACTCTGCTGATGATGCCGAAATATTCCCTGGATTACCAAGAAACTTTAAAGCCGGTTTCTCAGTTAGATTCTAATTCTTGGTTTATTTGTTTATAAAAAGCTGCTCTTAAAAAGGGCAGCTTTTTTTTGTAGAGATTCCATCCGTTAGCTAACGGATGGAATCTCTT
>DSBF01000324.1 GCA_011049495.1 Ignavibacteria bacterium | reverse complement strand
GTTCAGCATAATAAAACATAACAGGTTTTTGATCAAACAAAGAGGTAGGATTAGGTATCACTTCCATTCCATGTTTGTAAAATAAAGAATTTTCGTTTTCACTATTAGAGATTATGTCGCTTGCTAATTGTATCCCGCTTATAGATGCTTTATCAGTTGGAAAATCAACCACCGAAAGGAAATCTTTTATGATCTTGTAGTTAGTTGTATCATTTTTGTCTTTAACCGTAACTTCTATTGTGTAATTTCCGAAAGGCACTGCATAATTAAGTGTGCTTAAAATTACTTTACTACCTGGAGTATTTTCCTCATAGATATCATTAAACTGATAAATTTTGTTAATTATATCCGAATTATTTGTCGAATCTGAAATATCAACATTTAATATCAAACCGATATTCTTTGTATTTTCTTCCGTTCTTAAAGATGATTTATCGATTAGAATATAGACTTCAACGAGATTTGTAATAGAATCAAATTTAAACTGAGCATAGTCAATTTCGAAATTAAGTTCACTCTGAGCAAATATATATGATGAGAAAAAAATTACTGAAAGGGATAATATTAAAATGTGTTTAAAACTATTCATAAACTCCCCCAATGTTTCTGACTATTATCAAATTCTTCACAAAAATTTGTACTGTTGTTTGGTTGTATAAATATTCTCAAATGATTTCTTTTTGTTAATTATATATCATTATAACAGTATATCAAGACAGATGACAATTTTATAAAATAAACGAAAACAGCAATTTAGCTTAACATAGTTTTCAAAATTGGTTATAATAAATTCTTTATCATACAACAAAGTTATTAATAATTTTTAAAAAAGATATGCCGGATTTTTAGATCCGGCATATCATATAGTGCGGAAGGGGGTTTCAGAAATTAACTCTTATCGAAAAAGTATTATTTGCGTCGAAGTATTTAACTGGTACATAAGCGTAATCGACGGAAATATCAAACCCGGAAAAGCTTTTCGTATTTAACCCGAATCCAAGCGTATAATCTTCAAAGATATTGGGTGTTTCATCCGAGGATTGAGGTGAAAAGAGGTAACCTGCTCTTATGAATAAAATATCGGCATAAGAGTACTCAATTCCGAGTTTATAATCATCATAAGTAAAGTTATTGTTTGTAAAAGCGCCGGAAACCGATAATAAATTATCGTCATCAATTTGCCTTTTATACGAAATCCCCAATCCAACTTCTGAGGGGAGTTCAAATTTACCGGCAACTAATTTATAAAATGTAGTGCCTCTATCATCATCACCTTCAGCCTGAATAAACATTCCGCCACCGTCATATTGCATTGTACCGCCAAGATTTTTAACAACAACGCCGAAAGAAAGACCTGAGATGAAAAGGTCTCTATATTGAACACCCATATCAAAGCTGAAACCACTTGCACTAACATTAGCCCAACTTTCATCGATAATATTAAAAGTAGCACCAACAGAAATACGATCAGATAACTGCTTGGAATATGTTAATCCTAAGATAAAATAGGTAGGATTAATAATTTCCCCGGTACCATCCGGTTGGTCTAAAGTAGTAACATTAATATCGCCGATATCTAAGTTTCTAAAGGATAAAGCCAGTGTACCAAAACTTCCGAAATTACCGCTTACAGCAGCAAAGTTCATTCCCATATCAGCAATATATTGTCTATGTGAAAAAATAGCGCTAGCGTTAACATCAGTAAGAAAAACACCAGCTGGATTCCAGTAAATTGCTTCCAACCCTGTAGCAGATGCAATTGGTGAACCACTCATTGCCAAATACCTACCACCAACCGGAATTCTCAACTCCGGTGCAGCCGTGGTTCCTGCTCGGTCTTGACCACCCTGAGAGAACACCTCGCCTGTGCCGAAAATAAGTATCAGAAGCACAAAAAATAGTCTATAAAATCGAGTCATTTTTTCCTCCGATTAAAATTAAATTTTTCGTAATCCCATTAGAAATCAACACTATAGGGATTAAAAACGATTCCAAGATTAGAGAATTAATAAACATTTAATATTTGTTCTTCTTGAATAATTGCCAGTTTTAGAATTTTTGTACTTCCAATTTCCGGCATATCAACATGAACAACATAAATACCACTAGCTACAGGATAATTATTATTATTAGTAAGCTCCCATCTTATAAATTGTGAATTATCATCTTTATTGATTGTTCTTACTAAAACACCTGAAAGATCAAAAATTCTTATAGTAGCTTTTTGCGGTAAGTGACTAAAGGTTACATATTTCCCTTGTCTTGTTAATTCCCTATAATGAGTTCCATAGTACGGATTTGGGAAGACATTAATTTTAGCAACATCGGCTTTTTGTCTATCACCAGAAAAACTAATTCCATCAGGCGCTTTAAATAAAAATTTATCAACACCTAATTGCAATGGGTTAGCATAAGAAATTCTAATAACATCACCGGTTTCATAATGTGATTCAAAGAACGCCCAGTTCCAAGTTGCGTTATCAGCAACTGTTTGAGATGCTGGGTCTATTGGAGTAGTTGTATATGGAGTATTAACTGCCCATACATAAACTCTGTCATCTGTATTCCACACCTTATACCCGGATTGAGTAGGGACATTTTCGCCAGCAGCATTCCTATCCCAAATCAATAAATTAATTTGCTCTTCATTATCAATATTCCATACCTCAAATGGAATTCGTATAACAAAAGGATCAGTTGAACCCGGGTTTGGATTTAATGGATGGTCTGCAATTGAATAACCGCTGGCTCCGAAAATTGTCGCGTAAGAGCCGCCTGATTTAGTTATATAAACTGTATTACCATTGATTAAGGTATCCCCCTCAACTCCTGTCCATCTTAATTCATAATCTAATTGTAAAATATCGATATCGGTTGTTCCACCTGCTCCACCATATAAAGGTAATGATGTTGCAGCAGTGCCATCAGGATAACCAAATATTGTAAAATCATCCATATCGTAATCACCGTTCATGATTGACTCACTTCTATCAATGCTAAGTGTTGTGGGGGCAGCATAACTCCCATCAAGAGCAATAAGCATCCCATCAACAATATTATTAGCATTGACACCTACATCGGAACCTAAACCGGAAGAACCTCCGGGTCCCAAAACATTGGCATAAATATCAGTTCCTCCAAGAACGGTTTGATCTTCAAGAACAACGTCTCCTGTTTCTAAATCTCTAACATTCCAGTGCTTTTGCGTAACAAATTGGTGTGTTATTTCGGTAATTTCAAAAGTACCTTCGGCATGAACAACACCACCGCCTAACGTATCGTATGGTGGGCCAAAATCTGTAGCCCAACCGTCATCATATAATATATAATCAATTGATAATGGCGGGGTAAAAGAGCTCACATTCAATTCAAGTAATTGGTTCCCGTCAAAGCACCCAAAAGTTGTAGTATCATTATTACCCCACATCACTGTTTGACCTATAATAACACCGGGTTCAATTTCATCGTTTGCACAGTTATCCACGGTTGAAGCACTATTAAGTACTATTCCATCGGGAAATGTTAATTTAACACCATCAATATAATCGTAATCCGGAGACTGGAGATCAATAGTCATTTTTAAATTTATTGTGCCCGGAGTTTCAGCATAAACACCAACACCGCTCATTGTAGAAGGAGAAACATCGGAAACTGTTCCATACTTTCCTCCTTTACGAATACCTATTGAATCCGGATAATTGGTTTTCTTCCAAGTTCCATCGGCAGCTAAGTAGTAATGTTGTTGATCAAAAAATACTTCGTACTGATGACCGGTAAGTGCTTCAGGATCAATTACCTTGATATCCAAAGATGCATTAGCAGTACCAACATGTTCATATTCAACTGCGGATCCAACACCGGCGCCTAACCTTTCACCCGGTTTAGGTGGCTGCGGTATTGCAGTTATCACTTCCAAAGAAGATTCCAAAGCATTGTATGGTAAAGTTTCATCGGGATTATAACCGTATGCAGTAACAGCAAAATAGTATTCTTGTCCGTTTCTTAGTTTCTGATTTCGTACTTTATCTTCAGTAATTACTATTGACCTTTGAATACCGGAATTTTTACCGACTTGAACCGGTAATTTAAGAACTTCACCGCTTTGTTGATCGAGTTGATCATCCAAAATAGTAGTAATTTCATCTATTACATCGTATGTAGCAATTTTTATAGCACTTGAAAGACTTGCAGAAGATGATGGAAGTTGATATACATTATATCCCTGGAATTTGTAACCGTTAGGTTCAGCACCTTCAACAGCAGTTACATTTGCCAAACTACTTCCCCAATTCAAAACAACTTGGTTATCCAAATTAGTTACCTTAACCGTAGGAGCAGGGAATATTGGTAAATCAAATAAGTTATCGTATGCAAATTGTACAAATCTATCTGCAAATTTAAGAACAGATATACTTGTGATATTATTACTTCCAAGTCCTCCTAATAAAGCAACAACAATTTCAGCCGTATCACCTTTTGCTAAATTAAAAGGTCCCGTAACGTTTACCATTCTTCTATCGCCGGCAGTTTCAACAACACCATCTAACCAACCAGTACCCAACACAGGATCACCATCTAATAAATAAGTACCGTCTCCACCAACAGTACCACCGCTTGGGTGAGGAAATTCTGTTTGAGTTTCCAACGGTTGATAACCTCTTAATAAATTATACCATTGCAAAGTACCGACATAATCTTGCAGCTCGGGGTCAGACCAAGCACCGCCAGCAGCAAAATAAACAAAAGTTGAGAGTGGCTTTTTATTTACATACTTATAACCTTTTCGCCATTTAAGATTAACAATAGCACTATCATTAGGGTTACCTGTATATTGAGAAACACCTTGCAGAAAATCATAACCGGCAGCAGGCGGTGCCATTCCCAAGCTTAAATATGTGCCGTCTGTAGTAAGTGAGTTATATGTATAGCCAAGATTTAATGCTGTGTCTACTGCCACAAAGTCGTCTGAATAAGTACCAAGATCGGTATCAGCCCATTGCGCAAGATACATATCTTCAATAACTGCATTACTTGGGGTGTTTGCTGTTCCAGTATAAACTACATTAACTTTTTTGAATATAGCATCACCAAGAGGATTAGCAACTGCATAAGCCCAATAAGTTTCCTGAACTTCAAGACCTATTGGAGGTGATCCGTAAATATTAACCGAATTAGCGTCGTTATAGTGAATCCACAATGTTTGTGATGCCCCGGGAATTCCTGGAATATCGACATTCGGATTATAAACACCATCGCCATCTACATCATCAAAAGGAGCGCCTTTATCAGCAGGCCATTCTTGCCAGTCTTTAGCATATTGAGCACGAATTTGTTGAACATCGCCATCAGTAACATCACCTTGCGCTTTAATGAAAAAGTTGGCAGCGTCATCAATTAAGGTAGCGGTTTCATAATCAGGTCTTACTCTATAAAGCCTATCAAGAGCCGAAGTTCCGGAGATGTATGTATTACCACCAACTCTAATTTCTGGGGATGCTCCATCTTTTACTTTTCCACCCCAAACAATACCTTCTGAAAAAACAACTCCAGCAGTTCCTTTTGGGTAAGTACCATTCCAAGATTGCCCAATAACCCAATTATGAAAACCTTTGTTATCCACAAAAGAAGTGATGTTATTTATGTTCATAACACTTGTAATGGGATCATTTTGCGTTATTAGGTAAATACCGGAGCTTTTACGAACTTTATCCTTACTCTTTTCGGTCTCCCTTAAATCAGCGTAAAGATTATCGGGTGAAACAAAAAGACTAATTAGGACAACAATCAAGCTCAGTCTAAAAAACCCCGCCAAGCCAAATTTGTTATATTTTATCATATTCAAAAACCTCCACAAATTATTAATTTTCATTCCAATTTTTCACGACCTTTGCCGGAAAAGAGTTTTTAATAATTAAAAATCGATCAAAACACCAAAACGCAATTGTCTTGGGCTATCAAAAATATCATAGCCTTTTTGACGTAAATAATGCTGCCGATTTTCCAAATTAATAGCTTCATACAAATCGACAAATCTTTCGGTAAATCTTGCCCCGGAAATCACACCTTCTGCTGCAGGGGAACCCAAGAATCCATCATCATAGCCGTTACCGGTATGATCATATACATTAATTACGTTTCTTGTATTAAGTAGATTTTCAACATACAGATACACGTTAAAATTCAAGTCAAAAACAGAAAAAGACTTATCAATTCTTAAATCAATATTATAAACCCATGGCGTTGTAGTTGAATTAATCGGTCCGGCAGGTACTCTTTGTCTTGTATCGTTTCCTATAACAAACCCAAGGTCGGGTGATTGCTGTCCTAATCCAGCCGGCATTTGAGCAAAAGTAAATGGATGACCACTATTAAAACTAAATAATACATTAAGACCAAGCTGTTCAAGTATGGGACCACCATCATCTTTTCCAAAACGATAATCCAACACTATAGAACCTCTATGTGTTTGATCATATTCAAGCGGAACAATTACAGTAGGAACATTATTGTTAACCTGTACAGAACCAAACCCACTTTGGGCAAATGAATTTGTTCCTTTTGCATCTGTATATGTATAGTTAATTTCCGCTCTAACTCTTTCAACTCTTCTAGTTTTTAAGTTTACCTCAACACCTTTTGTTGTAGCAAAATCTTGGTTAGTATAAACGGCATATTGCGCAACCGATGCCCCCGCTATTACTTCTTGAAAAGCATAAACAGGAAGTCCTTTTATATCTTTATAAAAGGCTGTTACATCAACTGCTGCAAAATCAGTAAATTGTTGAGTAAACCCTATTTCATATTGTGTGGTTCTAACGGGTTCAAGATCATAAGCAATGGGATTTGTAAAGGCAAAACCACCAATAAGCTGTGAAGTTGCTTGATGCATTCCTCTATATGAAAGGTCAAGGCTTGGAGCTTGAACAAATTTACCATACTGCATGTGAAAAACAGTTTGGTCGGTTACAGGGAAAGAAAAACCTAAACGAGGGCTTACATATTGGAAAGTACGTCCCTCGGTCAAAGATTCTTTCGATATAAGCTTTGTATCTTCATCATATTTCGGATTAGACGGATCAACAAGTGCCCAACTATCCATATCAATGTAATCAAATCTGAACCCTGCATTGATAATTAAATCATCGGATTCAAATTTATCTTGCAAATAAGCCGAAGCAAAAACCGGATGTTTAGGTGCATACGGACTGTTTTCATCATCAACAACTCTACCAAATAAATCGTAACCGTAATTATTAAAATTACTTGAATTGAAATTCTGTAAATAAGCAATAAGGTCATCTGTTGTTCTTACTAAATCTGGATTAGTTCTTATATTTCTCAGAAGTGACCCGGTACTAGTAACAAGGTAATATCTTGTTGTCCAATACTGAAAAGACCCTCCAGCTTTAAATTCATGATTATTTAATTGGGCTGTAAATGCTAATGATCCACCCCAATAACTAAAGTGCGACTTCTCATAGTTTGTAAGGTTTGTTCCGGGTCTATTAAATGGAAATCCGTAAAAATCGTATGGATAAGGGGCAGAATATAAACCGGCATATTCCCAACCATACTGAGCACCTTTAAGACTATCATTATAAGAAAGAACATCGTCTTTAAAGAACGGATCATAAGTTTTGGATCTTCTATCAACATAGCTTACATTACCTTCTAAGAACATATCCTTATCAATAAAGTAAATCCCTTTTAAACTCAGCAATAAATCAGAGTTATCGGTTAAAGGATATCTTTCCGTATTAAAAATATTAATAATATGCGGTATGTTCGCTACAGAATTTCTTCTTTGTTCTTGATTAGTAAATGCACCCGATAATTTTAAAACTACAGGATCCAAATCAACAAGGGCAGTTCCGTTAAAAGTGTAACGGTTTCTAAAATTTCCTGGGATATTACCATCTTGCCATTTTAGTATTTGGTATTCGTTAGGGTTCCCGCCTGAAGCGCCTGAATCATAAACTCTTGTTGTATCAAATAAAGCGCCGTCTGAAAAAGCAGTAGGATTACCGGTAAAGAACGCCGGGTTAAAATCACGCATAAAATTATTTTCAAGCGATACAAAGAATTTCACTCTGTTTGTAATTACCGGTCCGCTTGCGGTAACAACAAGATTCGTATACCCATAAGAATATGAACCTAAAAATTTATCGCCGGGATAATTACCGAAATTATCGGTCTCAGCACGAAGAGAGAAATTGTAAACATCTTTACCTGTTTTTAAGTTGCTTTGAATAATACCCGCATTAGCCCCGCCAAATTCTGCGTTATAACCTCCAGCTTGAATAAGGATTTCTTGAATAGCATCAGTTGTAATGCTAACAAGAGAACCACCATCTCTACTGATTGCATTTTTAACATCGGCTCCTTCAACCATATAGCCTGTCTCATCAGGCCTGCTTCCTCTAATGGTTATCAAATTATTTTGCAAAACAACTCCCGGCTGCAGAGCAGCAATTTTATCTAAATCTCTTGTAGGTAAGCTTTCAATTGATTCCGAATCGACAATTCTCAATGCATTAGTTGAACTTTTTTCGATTAACGGTCGTTCAGACACAATTACAATTTCTTCGGTAGCAATAGCTGAAGAAGGGAGTGGAAAATCTACCTCTTGCGTCAAACCTGAAACAACTCTAATATTTTGAATAGTAACACTCTGATAACCTATAAATGATCCACGAAGACTATAAATTCCTGGCGGTACATTATGAATTAAATATTCTCCGTTTAGGTTAGTTGCACTACCGTACTCTGTATTTAGTACAATTATATTTGCTCCTATTAAAGGCTCACCAGTTTGACTATCTGTTACTTTCCCTGTAATCTTTCCGGTTTGAGAGAAAACTGCAATGTTAAGAACTAAGAAAGATACAGTGAAAGCAAAAATTCTCTTATACATATAATTCCTCCGAATTTTTTTTTCAAAAACAAAAAATTGCTTATTAAGAATCAGCATACTGTATTAATCATTCCAAACATAGCCGTCCAAATTCTTTTGGAAATATCGCTCTCCTGTAACCGGGTCTTCAACAATTGAAAAAGTAATTTTATAATCGGTATCGAATGACAAGTTATCTTCTACATTAGGACCGGATGAATAACTTGCTGTAACTCTTTTTCTCCCTGCAGCAAATTCTATATAGGAACTTGAACCATCAGGGGGAATAGTGCCAACCTGGGTGCCTTCAACCGAAACTACAGCATCTGCACCCGCTACTTGATTAACAAACCTTACTTTGCTTTTTAAATCCGTAAAATTTGTTGGAATATTAACCACGTCAGTATCAACACAACTGGAGATAAACAGCATTATGATGACACTGCTTAGTATTAAAGAAAGTAACTTCTTCGTAATAATTTTTGTCATAATGCCTCCTTAATAAATAGGTTTGAAAAATATTTTTAAATAGAATAGTAAGAATATTCTCATAAGACCTCCTTTAATAATTAATTTGGGAAAATATTAATTATCGTTAT
>DSBF01000068.1 GCA_011049495.1 Ignavibacteria bacterium | reverse complement strand
GTATATTTCTAAGTGGAAATTATCGCGGTGGAATTTCTGTCGGCGACTGTGTTAAAAACTCAGAATTAGTTGCTAATAAAATTATAAACTTCGCATCATAGCTCATTGATGAAGTTTTGACTTATAGCTAATGGAGGAAATTATGGCAATGTATCCAACACAAAGATTAAGAAGATTGCGTTACAACCCGCTTGTTCGAGATTTAGTAAGAGAAATCGAACTAAGTAAAAATGATTTAATTTATCCACTTTTTGTTTGCCCCGGTGAGAATGTAAAGAATGAAGTAAAATCAATGCCCGGTGTTTATCAATTATCGATTGATAATTTGGTAAAAGAGTGTAAAGAAGTTAGTGACCTTGGTATTCCTGCAGTAATCCTTTTCGGCATACCGGAACATAAAGATGAAAAAGGCTCCGAAGCTTATGATCCGAACGGAATTATACAAAGAGCAATCAGAGCAATTAAATCTGAAGTAAAGGATTTACTTGTAATAACTGATGTCTGTTTATGTGAATACACCTCTCATGGTCACTGCGGATTGCTTGATGGTGAAAATATTTTAAACGATGAAACAGTTTCTCTTTTAGCTAAGGAAGCCGTTACTCATGCCGAAGCCGGCGCTGATATAATCGCTCCTTCAGATATGATGGACGGCAGAGTATTAGCAATTAGAAAAGCTCTCGATTACAAAGGTTTTTCACATATACCAATTATGAGTTACGCTGTAAAATATGCTTCCGGTTATTACGGACCATTTAGAGATGCAGCCGAATCTACACCTGCGTTCGGCGATAGAAGATCGCATCAAATGGATATCGCAAACAGCGATGAAGCAATACGCGAAGCCGAAAGCGATATTGATGAAGGTGCCGATATTATTATGGTCAAACCTGCCGGTGCTTATCTTGATATAATCTTTAGAGTTAAACATGAATTGGCAATGCCTACCGCTGCTTATCAAGTAAGCGGTGAGTATTCTATGATTAAAGCTGCCGGTAAATTAGATTGGATAGACGAGCAAAGAGTGATGATGGAATCATTAACAGCTATAAAAAGAGCCGGTGCCGATATGATTCTTACTTACTTTGCTAAAGATGCCGCAAAGTTATTGAAGTAATTTATGGTTCTTAATTTTACTCATAATCACTTTTGATTAAGATGAAAATTGAGGAGTATGATTAAGATTAAGAGTATGATTAAGATTAAGAGTATGATTAAGATTAAGAGGAGATAATATGAACATCGAAAAAAGCAAAAGTTTATTTGAAGAAGCACAAAAATTTATTCCTGGTGGAGTTAATTCACCTGTAAGAGCATTTAAGTCAGTCGGTGGTGATCCTTTATTTATTTCGAAAGGATATGGCTCAAGAATGATTGACGCTGATGGTAATGAATACATAGATTATATTGGAAGTTGGGGACCACATTTGTTTGGACACAATCCGTCATTTATAAAAGATGCGCTTCTAATGCAAATTGAAAATGGAGTAAGTTTTGGAGCACCAACTGAAATAGAAATTAAAATGGCAGAAATTATTACCGAACTTGTTCCCTCTGTTGAAATGGTAAGAATGGTAAACAGCGGAACCGAAGCAACAATGAGTGCTGTTCGCGCTGCACGCGGTTATACGGGTAAAGAAAAGTTTATCAAATTTGAAGGTTGTTATCATGGTCATGCCGATTACTTTTTAATTAAAGCAGGATCAGGTGCACTTACACTCGGTGTTCCGACAAGTCCAGGTGTTACAAAAGGAAATGCAGCAGATACATTAATGGCAGACTTCAACGATATCAATTCGGTTAAGAAATTAGTTAATGAAAACAAAAATGAAATTGCTGCCGTTATTCTTGAACCGATTGCAGGTAATATGGGTGTAATTCCTTCAACAAAAGAATTCTTAACTGAACTTAGAGAGTTGTGTGATAACGAAGGTATCGTTTTAATATTCGATGAAGTTATGACCGGATTTAGAGTTGCAAGAGGCGGTGCGCAGGAAGTACTCGGTATTCAACCCGACTTAACAACCTTTGGAAAAATAATTGGCGGTGGTTTACCGGTTGGTGCTTTCGGTGGTAAAAAAGAAATTATGGAAAAGATTGCTCCTGTCGGACCAATATATCAAGCCGGTACACTTAGTGGAAATCCGCTTGCAATGGCTGCTGGTTATGCTGCTTTAACGGAAATCAAAAACAATGATGACTTATATAAAATTCTTGAAGAAAAATCTTCTTACTTAGAAGAAGGGGTTAAAGATAATCTCAAAAAATTAGGTAAGAATTATTATATGACGCGTGTCGGTTCTATGTCTTGCATGTTCTTTACGGAAGAGGAAGTAACTGATTTTAAAAGTGCTGTTAAATCCGATACAAAACTTTACGGAAAATATTTTAACGAGATGTTAAAGCAGGGTGTATATCTTGCCCCCGCACAATTTGAAGCGATGTTTGTTTCAACTGCACATACTAAAGAAGATTTAAATCAAACTATTGAAGCACATTACAAGTCGCTCAAATCATTGCTTTGATTTCTTTTTATAATTAAATTTCCATATAGCATACTAACTATGTGAAGTTATGGGGCAGACACAATTATTATTGATTACGCTTGGAGTTATAATAGCCGGTACGGCGATTATTGTTGGTATGAATTTATTCCAGGCAAATGCGATTGAAGCAAATAGGAACGGTATAACAAACGATTTGCTTTCAATAGCAAACATGGCTCAAGCTCACTTTAAGAAAACAGCCCAGCTTGGCGGCGGCAATAGAAATTTTCAAGGATTTGCGATTCCAAAGAATATGCAATCGAATGAAAACGGTGATTATACAATTGTTTATTTGAGGCAGGATCAAGCACTCTTTCAGGGAGTCGGCAAAGAACCGGTGGGAGCAGGTGTTGGGTGTGATCAAAGCCAACAATATGTAACTCACAGAATATTGGTTTACCCGGATTCGGTTCGAGTGCAAATTGTTTATTAAAATTTTTATTCTGAAGTAAATGTCCCTTCCGAAGTCCACCACGGACGTATTTTGTACAGGAGTCTATTATTAATAACTGCAGGGTCACTTTCACATAGTTTTTGTGCTTCTTCATATGTTTCCGTTTTAAGGATCCAAATTCCACCGCCGTGTTCATCACCGAAAGGACCCGCACACAACAACTTACCGGCTTCAGCCATTACTTTCATATTATCCATATGCCCCTTCTGAATTTCCATTACTGAAGCAGAATCTAATTCCGGTCTATCGTTATTTCTTATTAATTCAACGAAGTAATATTGCACCATCTTAAAGTCCGGTTCATTTTGTGCAGACAGGTTAACACTTATAAATAAAATAATTGCTATGGTAAGTATAAACTTCATTACAACTCCATAAGATTATTTATGAAAACATCAGAGAGTAAGGACGTATAATTGATTGATATAATTCCGATAAACTGAAGTTTCTTGTTTTACGAAAAGACTCTTTTCCATTGAAGAAAAAAACCAGAGTAGGTACTGCAAAAATTGAATACTGACCCGTAACTTCTTTTTGTTTTTCAATATCGACATACACGAATTTGATATTGGGGAAATCGTTTTCAAGTAACTCAATGACTTTTTGTTTTAGAACTTTACAAACATTGCAATATTCCGTGCTGAAATAGATTGCCGTGGCTTTATTAGATATTATTATGATTTCGAGATTATCTTCGTTTTGCATATCACACGACTCCCATTCCTAATGCAATTGATAGTATAAACAACATAGCGGCAACAGTATATTGAATTGCTCTGAATGTAATTTTCTCGATTAAATACCTTCCGAAAGTTGTTCCAATAAATGCAGCAATTATTCCTACAATAAGTAAGTTTAATAAACCTGATTGATCTAGAAATCCAATATCGGATTTAATAAATGTTAAACCGTAAACTGTAATTCTTGTTACATCAACCAATAATGAACACCCTGTTAATGTGCCTATAAATTCTTTCTTTTCCAAACCTGTACGAATTAAAAATGCTGTACGCAAAGCTCCTTGATGTCCGGAAAGACCACCAAAAAATCCCGATAGCACACCTCCTATTGGAATCCATTTATTATCAATTTTGAAATTCTTAAGATTGGGCAGCAATTCAAATACTGCGAAAATCATCATCAATACTGCAATTATTATTTTGACAGGAGTAACTGTGAATTCCTTTTCAAACAAAGTATATGTAACTAATCCTTCGATTTGACTGATGATATTAAGAAGATAAGCACCGCCTACAGCTGCAACAACCGCGGGGATACCAAAAGTTAAGATAACTTTTAAGTTACCCTCTCTGCCAATAAGAATAAATTTATAAATGTTATTTACAAAGTGAACTACTGCAGTTGCAGCAACTGCAATTTCAATCGGGAAGAAAATTGCAAAAGCAGGTAATAGAAGTGTACCTAAACCGAATCCGGAAAAAAATGTTAACCCGGAAACAAACAAAGCGACGAGTGCAATTACTATATATTCCACAAAAATCCTTTAATCAGATAAAATAAAAAACCCCGTAAAAATACGGGGTTTTAATTCAATTTAATGAAGAATTATTTTGTAGATTCTTTAGTCCTTCTCACTGCAGAAAGAACAAAACCAATAACCATTACAAGTACACCAGCCCAAATCAAATTGATAAACGGTTTGATACTTGCTTCAACAGATAATGTTTCTTTCTGCATCTGCATCGGAGTGGATTCTGATTCGTCTAATGAAGAAAGAGAAACAACTATAGTTCCGGCTGCATCCAAACTGCTCATTTCAATTTTTAAATTTGCTTCAGGTACTTCTGCAGGAATATAACTTTTTTCTCCGCCTTTGGATTCCATAATAGCTTTTGTTTCATGTTTTTTACCATTACTGGAAACTGTAAGAAGAGCACCAATTTGAAATGAACCGCCTGCCATCATCGAACTCATTGATTCTTCAGGGAATTCAAATCCGGTGAATGTAATTGTTGCATCGTGAAACTCAACGCTGTTCCCTTTTCTTAATGTATACATTTCGCCGTGTGAATGTTGATTTGCACCACCTTCGCTATAACCAAGCGGGGAAACGTAAAAATCTTTTGTAATCATATTTAATATATCAGGTTCGCGCATTAAGCTGTTATTAAACTCTGCAACATACATAACCGGAGCCACTCTATTTTTAACATTACCGTTTTTCCCGATGTCTATATTAAAAGCAAATTTCTTACCATTTTCTATCGGAGTATATCCGGCAAACGTTAATTCATAACCAAGAACTTCTCTTGTCTCACCTTTTACAAGATCAACTTGTTTCTCTATTGTAAAATGACCTGTAGCAATAACACCCAACATAAATAAAGCAATACCTGTATGTGCCACATACGCGCCTAAATGAGTTTTCTTTCCTTTAAATATTTTTACAGCAATTTCGAGATTTACGACAAGTGCAAACGCTGCTGCAAATGTGAAGATAATCAACATCAAATTGTAAACACCGCCGAACAAAACAATTAACAAGGTTAGAGCTGATGCTCCAATCAACGAAGTTTTTAAATTCTTAAATAAATCTTTCTTTTCAGTAAACTTCCATTTTAATAAAAGGCTGAGTCCGTTCAGTATACCGATAATTATTGCAATTGGAAGATGAAGTTCATTATAAAATCTAATTTCTACAGATTGACCGAATATAGGTGCGCTTGTTCCTACTAAAACTATAGTTGCCGAAGCGAGTAAAGTTACTGCTCCTGTAAATAAAGCAAGTTCACGCGATAAGCCATTGCTTTCATCATTGAATCTTTCGTTTAAGTATTTCCAACGATAAGCAATCCCACCAACACCGATAATTATAAATGTACCGATAAAGAGAACTAAGAAAAAGTAAACAAGCATACCGGGACTTACAAAAGAGTGAACAGATGAATCACCAAGGATTCCGCTTCTTGTTAAAAACGTACTATACAATACAAGTACAAATGTTAATATCGCCAGGATTAAATTGGTTTTTACAAATCTACCGTTACCGCCATCAGATTGTGATTTCCTTTGAATGAGCATTGTGTGAATCAAAGCAACACCAACAATCCAAGGAACGAGAGAAGAATTTTCAACCGGGTCCCATCCCCAATAACCTCCCCAACCAAGAACACCATAAGCCCAATAGCCACCAAGCATAATTGCCAAACCAAGCAGCATCATTCCGCTTAAAACCCATGGTAAAGATTGTTTTATCCATTCTGTATATTCATTTTTGATAATAGCAGCCAATGCAAAAGCAAAAGGAGCCGCAGCCATCGCAAATCCTATGAACATAATCGGTGGATGAATCTGCATCCAAAAATTTTGAAGCAACGGGTTAAGTCCTTTTCCTTCAATAATAAAATCATTAATAGAAATTCCACTGCCTGCTAATAGTCCATATAAGTCTTGATTAATCTGAACAAATGTCGATCCGTTATTTGGATCGGTAAATATAAAGTTTTGAACAAAAGGTAAACTTAGAAATGATGCATTAATATTCTTTGCGTTAATAAAAGTAGGATCACTCCATATATATTGGAAAGGTGATTTTAGCAAAGGATTTAACAGCACTAAAAGAAACGCAACGGTTAAAGTAAAAAAGAACATTGTTCTTTCTTCAAGGTCACCTCTTTTTGAAGTATAGTCAAGAAGAATTAAACCAACAACACCGCTGAAGAAAAGCCATAGCATCAAACTTCCTTCTTGTCCGCCCCAAAAGGTAGACATCAACAGTCCGGTTGACATACCGCTTCCGCTGTAATTATAAACGTAATTGTATTGATATTGATGTGTTAAAATTGCGTATAAGAGCAAAGCACTTGATGCGATTATCATTATAGCTGTTGTATGATAACCGATTCTTGCAAGCGGTTTTGTGTTATTGTATCCTCTCATGGTAAGAAAATACATAACAAGAGTAAAAAGACTTGCAAGAAGTCCTATAGTTAAAATTATATTACCAACCATTTTAAAGTGACTCCTTTCGGGTTAAGAACTTGCATTAGCGTCAAATTGTTCTTCATATTTAGAAGGACATTTGGTGAGAATATCAGAGGCATAGAAATATCCATCATGATATTTACCGGTAACAACTACGCTTGTTGAGGATTCAAAATTATTAGGCATTACGCCGTTATAAACAACCCGCATTTCATTCCCTTTATAATCTTTCATATAAAAGGAAAAGATTTTCTTTTCGTTATCGAGTTGATAACTTTTTGATTTGACCCATTCACCGGTAGCTCTTACGGTTTTTTCGGTATTCATTATAAGGCTGAAATCTTCTTGATAACTAACATTAGTCTGTGTAAACAGGTAAGACATTAATACAAGAAAAACAACGATGATTCCGCCGCCGAATAAATATTTATTTTTCATTACTCACTCTCCTTTTCAACTTCTAATTCTTTTTCGATGCTCTTTAATCTTTTATCTGTATTCCACAAGAATACAAAAATACCGAGCCAAACAACAAGAACAATAAAAAGAACTATGTAAATAGATTGTTTGTCTAAAAATTCGTACAAGCTTTCCAAATTGACCTCAAATAAATTTTTTCGAAAGTTTATCTTTAATAATAATTGACTTATAACTTATGTTCCACATCCAAAAATATAAAATTGTAAATGCAATCAAAGATAAATAAAAAACTACCATCATATTAGCGTCCATTTTAAAATCTACTACCGGGCCCGCAGTATCATCATTTGCCGAACCGGGATGAAGTCCCGTCATTATTCTCGGCATAATAAAAATAAAGAACGGAACAGTTAAAAATGCAATTATAGAATAAACAGCAGAAAGACGGGCTCTCTTATCTTCATTTTCGACAGCAGATCGAAGAGCGAAGAGTGAACCATAAATCAATAATAAAATAAAGATAGATGTTTCACGAGGATCCCAATGCCAAAACGCACCCCACGTAAACTTAGCCCAAATTGAACCGGTTACTGTTGCCAGAATAGAAAAAATAAAACCTAATTGAAGAGCCGCATTTGATTTGGCATCGTTATCTAAATTTCCTTTTAGAAGATATTTTATTCCGTAAATCATAGCCATTAAAAACGCAATCACCGCCAACCATGCAGTTGGAACATGAAAGAAAATAATTTTTGCTTTTTCTTCTAAACCCGGTATTAACGGAAATTCATTCCAAGCGGAAGGTGATTTGACAATTTCAAATGAGATACCGGCTATGATAACGAAAGTCATTAAAACAAAAAGAAGAACTTTCCAAATTATACTTTTCATATTCCACAACGATTTATAAGTGCTAAAAGAGTTACAAAAATTAGACCAGAACCGGCAATAATTCAAGTCATATCATGATACTAAAATTGCATTGTTTTTATAACTTAAAATGAGATATTTTGTTCCGGTTAACAGATTAAAATATATGAAAAAGCTGATAAATTGACAAAAGGTATTAGTTAAAAGGAGTAATTGGTTCACCCCTTCAGTTTTGAATGAAATGAAAAAAAGCTTTGCATAAAATCCATTCTCATATTTCCGAAATTACTTCTCAATAGAGGGACATGAGTAGAAACAGTGCTGACCATCTTAGCAACCTTCGAGGAAAAACTACATAAAGCGCATATCCTTACCTTGAAGGTTTATCACAAATTTGTTATAGAGTTCTTTAAAAACTAGTTTTACAAAATTTTGCCACCTAAAAATCCTCTGATCCATACCTTCTTAAAATTAGTGAGTAGTGAATTGCTAATTTTTGTTTTTAGAGAAAATTTTCTTCATATTTGTACGTTTTTAAGAATTAAAGGAGTTTATGTGAGAATTACACCTGAACCTACAATGAGAAGGCTTCCTCATTATCTTCATTTTCTAAAACGTCAAATGGAAAATGGAGTGGAAAAAATTTCAAGTACAATTATTGCTCAAGCACTTTCATTAGATTCTACACAAGTTAGAAAAGATTTGGAATACACCGGAGTAAAAGGTAAACCCAAAACCGGTTTTTTTGTTAAGGAATTAATAAATGCAATACTTGAATTCTTAACATGGACTACACGAAGAGATGCCTTTGTTGTCGGTGCCGGTAATCTTGGTTCTGCAATGTTGGGGTATAATAGATTTCGAGATTATGGATTGCATTTTGTTGCTGCTTTTGACTCCGATGAAAGTAAAATTGGGACTAAAATTTATGACACTCCAATATTCTCGATAGATAAAATTCCATCGATGGCTCAACAAATGCAAATCACTGTTGGTGTATTAACCGTTCCGGCACAGGCAGCTCAAGAAGTAGCTGATCTTCTTATTAAAGGAGGAATAAAAGCTATCTGGAATTTTGCTCCAACTTATATAAAAGCTCCGAAAGAAGTTGTAATTGAAAATCATCAGTTTACCGAAAGTTTAGCCGCACTTACACGCAAAATGGTTGAAGTTGATTTTCATCTTTTGAAAAAAGAGTAAACAGCAACCTCGAAGGAAATAGATCTTTATCTTCTTCCCTTACCTTCGAGGTTTATTTATCGATCAATATATATTGAATTCCTCT
>DSBF01000236.1 GCA_011049495.1 Ignavibacteria bacterium | reverse complement strand
GATTTACTGTGAAATTTATACCCTTGTATTGATAACTTGTTTGATTTGCACCAAGAGGGAGTTGACCTTTGTAATCAACTGTATTACCTAATTTGGCAGTTTTAATGTCAATATGAACAAAAGCATTATGTGTTTCAAAAAATAAATCTGATCCAATTGGTGAGGAATTAGGAATTCCAAATTGATTAAATATCCAGAAATAGATTCTTTCTGCGCCTCTAGCAAAATCAGATGTCTGCTTCGCACTTTTTTTGAAGATTTTTAACCAATCATCCGAAATTTTGTCTTTAGAACGTAATCCATTCATCAACTTTTGTATATCTTGTGTTAGAATAAATTCGATATTATCCAAGTAATTCTTCTCTAACTCTTCAATTTTCACAAGTTCACCATCTAACATTTCTAGAACCTTATTTTTTTTCAAAGTTAATAAATTTATTATACTAATTCCTTTGTAACTATTAAAGAATGTTCATCTAATTCTTCACAAAAGTATAAAAATTGGATGTGTTATTTAAGATAATTCACATCAAATTGTCTTCATCGCCGGGAACAAGCCATTTTCGTTAGTTTGCTATAATATTTCTTCAAATATAAATTCAGCTGTTTAAAAAGCTTTTTTCGAATGATGAGTCCATTTAATAGGACAATTTCTTATTTTTATTCAGTAAAAAAAATGGAAAGGAACCAATGAAAACACTCGGCATAAAAAAGAACTTCCTTGCAATCGAAAAGGAAATTTCATCATACGAAAAATCAAAAATTGTAATACTTTCAGCACCGTTTGAAAAAACAGTCAGTTACGGTAAAGGAACTGTTTCCGGTCCGAAAGAAATTGTAAAAGCTTCTCATTATGTTGAATTCTATGATGAAGAATTCGATAGAGAATTAGTCTTTGAAAAAGGAATTGCAACTCTGCCGGAAATGAAATTCAAAGATGAATCAGTAAAAAAGGGAATCAACAAAATTTATAAGCAAGTAAAAGAGTTGATAGCTGATGATAAATTTGTCGTCACTTTAGGCGGTGAACATTCGCTTTCATCGGCACCGGCAAAAGCTCATTTTGAAGCTTATGAAAATTTTTCTGTACTTCAGATTGATGCTCATTCCGATTTCCGCGATACTTATAACGGATCAAAGTATTCGCATGCTTCTGTGATGGCAAGAGTTGCTGAATTTACTAAAGATATTGTACAAGTCGGTATTCGTGCTCAATGTATCGAAGAATCAAAATTCATTCAAGAAAATGGAATTAAGACTTATTATATGCGTGATATTAGAATCGGTAAACACGGTGAAGATTGGCAGCAAAAAGTTATGGATGACTTAAAAGAAAATGTTTATGTAACTTTTGATGTTGACGGTTTAGATCCATCAGTGATTAACGCTACGGGAACACCGGAACCCGGTGGATTGTTATGGGATGAAACAATGAATTTATTTAGAAAGATCGGCGAAAACAAAAACATAGTCGGTTTTGATGTTGTTGAACTTGCCCCTTCAAAATATCACGAGAGTTCAAGTTTTGTAACGGCAAAGCTTGTATATAAATTACTAAACTACAGTTTTATTAATAAGTAAGTGAGGTCCATATGAGAAGGTCAATTTTATTATTTCTAATCCTTCTCTTTACATCTGCATTATACGGTCAAGCGAAGAAAGTTTATTACGGCGACATTGAGGGGGATATTGATTTAGGATTAGCACCTTATGTTAAAAGAATTGTTGCAACTGCAAATTCTACCGGTGCCGATGCAATTATTTTTAGAATTAATACATTCGGCGGAAGAGTTGATGCAGCTACACAAATTAAAGATGCGATATTGAACAGCCAGGTTAAAACAATTGCATTCATTGATAAACGTGCAATATCTGCCGGTTCGTTAATTGCTCTTTCTTGCGAAATTATTGTTATGGTCCCCGGCGGTGCCATGGGTGCTACAACAGTTGTTGATCAAACCGGGACTAAACAAGCTGAGAAAGCTCAATCATATATGCGCTCCGAAATGAGGGCTACTGCAGAACGCACGGGGAGAAGAACAGATGTCGCCGAAGCAATGGTGGATGAGAGGGTTGTTATTCCGGGACTTGTTGATTCAACTCAACTACTAACCCTAACATCAAAAGAAGCTCTTCAATACGGTATGGCTGATACGCTTCTCGCTACACTTGAAGAAGTGCTTGAAGCATATAATCTAAAAGATGCTGAAATTATTATGGAAGGAACAAATTGGGGTGAAGATGTAGTACGATTTCTATCTCATCCGATCGTTTCTTCAATACTAATAATGGTTGCTATGCTCGGAATGTTTACCGAAATAAAAACTCCGGGTTGGGGTTTACCCGGTACAGCCGCTTTAGTTGCTCTTACATTATTTTTTGGTTCCGGTTTAATATTAGAACTTGTTTCGTGGTTGGAAATATTAATTTTTGCCGCCGGTATCATCTTAATTCTTGTGGAAATATTTTTTGTACCCGGATTCGGTGTCTTTGGTATACTCGGTATTGTAGCCGTTGTTACCAGTCTCTTTTTAGGGTTGCTTTCGGATTTCCAGATTGTTACCTGGAGTATGATCTCTCGAGCATTAATTCAACTTGCGGGAGCTTTTGTAGCAACATTTGTAGCAGCATTCTTTCTTTCGAAAGTTCTTCCAAAAACATCTTTTTTCAACAGGTTGATATTGAAGGATAACATTTTAATTCGTTCCGGATATACAACCGAACCGGAAGCTTTGGAATTAGTAGGTAAAACCGGTGAAGCAATAACTGATTTACGTCCATCGGGCACGGCATTAATTGATAACAAGAGAATTGATGTTGTTACCGAAGGAGATTATTTGATAAGAGGAACAAAGATAGAAGTTATTAAAGAATCCGGCTCAAAGATTGTTGTTAGAGAAGTGAAGTAATTTATTAAAATCAAATCGGCTGAATAAAATTTTCAGCCGATTTTTTTATTAATTTTTATTCAGCACTAATCAGTTCCAAATAATTTTTATTAACAGAAATATCTTTTCTTGTAGCGGTTTCTGTCCCCGTATTTGGATTATTAGCGGTAACAAAAACATTCATTTCGGTGGTAGTTGTTAGTTCTGATTTGACAATTACTCTTTTATCCAAATTAAAATAACTGATTGCATTACCGGATATTTTCGGTTTTTCAAATTGGTAAGATACATCGCCTTGTTTGATAAAACCGTCACCTTCATATGTTACGCTTAAATCGGTATTTATTTTTGCTATAAGGTCATCGTTTTCTTTTAGAATATCGGAAATTCTGCTTGATGCAATATTAGTTAACTTATATAGACCCATTTCGGTATTGTAAGACAAAGTCCAGGTTGAATCTAACTTTGTTTTTCTGCCGGGTAAATACTTGAATAGATTTTGAGTTATCGGCTGTAATACTTGTTCTTTCAGTTGTGAATTAATTTGTTTTCTTTCATCTTCGGTTATTGACTGTGCCTGCTGAATTTCCAGATACCTGTTAATTATGCCCTCGGTTTTACCGATATCAATTATTCTTCCTTCTTTATTGAGAGTAGCCCAAAAATGGTTGTTCGGAAGAGATGAATACTCGGCAAATTTACGGTTGGTTTCTTCATCGTTAATTTCTCTTGAATCATACTTAATAATTTCACCATTGTAATTGGCATTCATCTTTATTGATTCAATATTTAGATCAATCATTGATACTTCTTCATCAATCTGTTTTGCATCCAAATGAAAAATATACTCGGTTGTTTGAGAAACATCATTCTCGATTGTTGAATCTGCGGTAATCTTTTGGTTTGATGTAACGACCGATGTAAGTTTATATTTTATTTTTTTACCTGCCGGGAATAGATAACTTAAATCGTATGAATCATCTTTACTGACTTCTGCCGGGACAAAATTAGTTGGTGTTTCTTCGGTTATTTCTCCATCACTTTTTTTACCGGTTTCCGTTTTTTCCCCTTCACTTCCGCATCCAATAATAAATAGTAATGTCAACAAAGTTATTATGATTTTTTTCATAGCTGGTCCTTAATAAATTAAATAATTTTTTCTCAACTGCTTAAATATACTTAAATCTTGCTGCCAAGACTTAATAATTTCTTCCGGAGGTTCACCTGAAAGTATAAGTTCTCTGATTTTATCGGTCCCCCACAACAAATCAAAATGCTTATTCATCTTAAACTGATTTTTGTGTAATCGATTAACAATACTTAATAAAAAAATTGCTGTTTCAACCGGATTGTAATTTTTCCTATCATTTAAGATGAGTTGAACACCTCTGCATCCCTCATTTAAGTATTTCGGATTAGGAGCTTTATCGGGAATTGATATTGGTATAAATTCAATTGCACGTACCGAAAAAATTTCACCCAATTCCTTTTCGATTTCGCTTTTCAAAGAACTTTGATCAATAAACGGCGCACCGAAAATATTAAACGGAAGATATGTTCCTCTCCCTTCGGAAAGATTCGTTCCTTCAAAAAAACATGTTGCCGGATAGAGCAAGACAGTTTCAAAGTTCAAAATGTTTGGTGATGGATTTTCCCAAGGAAGATTTAGTTCATCCCACAAAAATTCTCGTTTCCAATTTTGCATCTTTACAATTTCTATTTCGGCTCTATGTTCAATTCTATCATTGAAGAAAAGGGCCAGTTCACCGATTGTCATTCCGTGAACAACAGGTATATTATCAATCCCGATAAATGACTTGAATTCATCTTCCAATACCGGTCCGTCAACATAAATACCGCCGAGTGGATTTGGTCTATCCAAAATAATTACTTTCACTCCATACTGTCCGGCTGATTCTAAAATATATTTCAATGATGATATATAAGTGTAAAACCGTGCACCGATATCTTGAACATCGAATAAGATTATATTAATATCATTAAGCATGGCGCGAGTTGGCTTCTTTATTGAACCGTAAAGCGAATGAATTTTTATTTGGTCTAATTCGGAATTATTAATTAAAACACCTGCAGCGTTACGAAGTTCGAATCCATGTTCTAATGCAAATATTGCGGTTATATTTATCTCTTTGGTATCAAGAAGTGCGTCTATAAATATTTTCCCATCGGGAAGTAAAGCAGCTGTGTTTGTGACTACACCAATTCTTTTATTTTTTATCAACTCGATTTTTTCTTCAAGAAGAATCTCATTACCAAGTTTAATCTTGTTTTCTTGAGAGTAAACAAATAAAAATGCGGCTGAAATTACAGCCGCATAGATTAATAATTTCTTTGTCATTATTAAGTTTAGGATTTACGGAACTAAAAACCGTTTATTTCTAAAAGTTCTTTCCTTGTGAAGAAATGAGAAATTTCCTTTGCTGCATTTTCGTCTGAATCTGAACCATGGACAATGTTTCTTTCAATATTGTCGGCATACATTTTTCTTATTGTTCCTTCTTCTGCTTTTGACGGGTCTGTTGCACCGATTAATTTTCTGAAATCTTCCACGGCATTTTCTTTTTCTAATGCTATCGGAACACATGGACCGCTTGTCATATACGACAATAAATCATTATAGAATGGTCTTTCTTTATGTATTTCGTAAAAACCGCCGGCGGAATCTTTTGTTAATCTTACCATCTTCATACCTATCACTTTGAAACCGGCTTCTTGAATATGTGAAACAACTTTACCGATTAGATTTTTTTCAACGCAATCCGGTTTTAATATTGCTAATGTTCTGTTACTCACTATTTAACTCCTTTAATTTATCAACCTTCGAGTTCACTGCACTGCGACCTCGAAGGTTACTTACTTGTTAACTTGATATTTATTATTTCTTACTTTTCCTTTTTGATTTTGTTTTGCTCTTTTTCTTTTTAGCACCATAAAAATCTTCAAGCGCTTTTTTCATTGTTGAACCGATTTCAGCCGGACTATTGGCAACATAAATCCCTGCTTTTTTCATAGCTTTCATTTTTTCATCGGCTGTACCTTTTCCACCGGAAATTATAGCACCGGCATGACCCATTCTTCGTCCGGGAGGTGCTGTTCTTCCGGCAATGAACCCAACTACAGGTTTGTTAACATGTTTTTTTACATAAGCTGCTGCTTCTTCTTCGGCACTTCCGCCGATTTCTCCGATCATTACAATTCCTTCTGTATTCGGGTCTTCATTAAATAATTTTATTATATCAATAAACTGTGAACCGATCACAGGATCGCCGCCTATACCGACACATGTTGACTGCCCGATTTTCAAATCGCTTAATTGTTTTACTGCTTCATAAGTCAAAGTTCCACTTCTCGAAACGACACCAACTTTTCCTTTGCGGTGAATGAATCCCGGCATAATTCCGATCTTTGCTTTACCCGGTGATATAACTCCGGGACAGTTAGGACCGACTAATCTTACATCCATATTTTTAATTGCATTGTAAACCTTCACCATATCTTTTGCGGGAATGCCTTCCGTTATACACACAATAAGTTTTACTCCGGCATTAGCTGCTTCAAGAATTGCATCGGCTGCAAATCCCGGTGGTACGAATATTACAGATGCATCTGCTTTCTTTTTTTCAACTGCTTCGGCTACTGTATCATAAATAGGAATACCTTGAAACTTTGTTCCTCCTTTACCAGGTGTAACGCCGGCAACTACGTTTGTTCCGTATTCAACCATTTGCCCGGTATGAAACGAACCTTCGCTTCCGGTAATACCTTGAACAACTACTTTTGTTTTCTTGTTTAAGAGAATACTCATGTCTTATCCCGTAAATTATTTTATCAATAATTGATTTTTTTAACTGACCAAGTTATAAAAAAAAGAGAAATTTTACTCGGTAATTTGATGCGCTATATCCAATAGTATTGCCTCATTAAAATGTGAAGCCATAAATTGAATGCCGATAGGAAGAGAATTTTCGGATTGAAAGGGGACACTAATTGCCGGAATTCCGGTTAGATTTGCAGAAGCTGTATAAATATCTCCCAAATACATTTGAAGCGGGTCATTAATAGTATCACCGATTTTATAAGCTGTTGATGGTGCGGTTGGTGAGATTATCAAATCTACTTCTTGAAATGCATTATCAAAATCTGCCTTTATTAATCTGCGTACTTTTTGCGCTTTGGAATAGTAAGCATCGTAATATCCCGAAGATAAAACATAAGTTCCTAACATTATTCTTCGCTTTACTTCTTTCCCGAAGCCCTCGGTTTTTGTTAGATGATAAAGTTCATCAAATGTTTTTATTTTTTCATTCCTTAAACCGTATCTAACTCCATCGAAACGAGCAAGGTTAGAAGAAGCTTCTGCCGCCGCAAGTATATAATATGTTGCAATCGTATAATCGGAATGGGGGAGTGATATATCAATAATTTCATGTCCGTGCTTTTTCAAATTCTCAATAGTAAATTCAATACCCGTTTTAACTTCTTCGGTTAATCCTTCTGTAAAATATTCTTTCGGTAAACCGATTTTGTATTTTTTGTTTTGTAAAGGGAATTGAATTTTATTACTCTTGGAAGAAGTTGAATCAAGTTCATCTTTACCTGAAAGAACTTTTAGGATTAAAGCCAAGTCCGAAACATTTTTTGCAATTGGACCGACACAATCAAAAGAAGAAGCGTAAGCAGTTAAACCATAACGGGAAACTCTTCCGTAAGTTGGTTTTATTCCGAACGTTCCGGTGAATGCAGCCGGTTGTCTAATTGAACCTCCGGTATCAGTTCCGATAGCGGCATCGCATAAATTTGCAGCAACTGCTGCCGCCGAACCTCCGCTTGAACCTCCCGGTACTCTCGATTTATCTAACGGATTTAATACATTGCCAAATGCAGAATTTTTATTCATAGAGCCCATCCCGAATTCATCACAGTTAGTTTTGCCGATAAGTATTGCATCTTCATCAATTAATTTTTGTATTGAAGTTGCAGTATAGATTGCTTCAAACCCGCTTAATATTTTTGATGAACAAGTTAGTGGTTTATCTTTAACCGAAAGTAAATCTTTAATCGCAATCACCATTCCGGCTAATTTGCCGGCTGTACCGTCCTTAATTTTATTTTCTACAGCTTGAGCTTTATCAACGGCATCATCAAATACAAAGTTAAATGCATTGATGTCTTTATGAGCAGAGATTTGACTTAAAAAAAACTCAACATTCTCAATCAGAGATAGTTGAGCTTTTTGAATTAACCGAATTTTTTCCGTGTGAGTTCTATAAGGGAGCACTAATGATTATGAATTTTTATCTTTTACTTCTTTTTTCTTATCATCATCAGAAGTTTTTATATCATCTTCAACATCACGGACGGCTTTCTTGAATTCTTTCATTCCTTTCCCGATGCCTTGAGCTAGTTCGGGTATTTTCTTTGCACCGAATAATATTAAAATAGCAAGTACTATTATCAATATTTCTGTTGCGCCTAAGCTTCCAAACATATTAACCTCTCTTAATTAAATAAACTTTGTGCAATGGACTTAAATATAAGCTGTCCATCTGTCTTTCTCAACACCGGATCGCATGCATTTTCCGGATGGGGCATTAAACCCATAATATTTTTTCTATTATTCATTATACCGGCAATATTACTAATTGATCCGTTTGGGTTAAACTGATTACTTACCTTTCCGTTTTTAGAAGCATAACGAAAAACTATCTGACCATTTTTTTCGAGCTCAGTAACTGTTTTAACATCGGCATAATAATTTCCTTCACCATGCTTTATCGGAATCTTAATTGTATCGCTCTCAATTTTATTTGTGAAGGGAGTATCTTTATTTTCAACTTTTAGGTAAATATCTTTGCAGACAAATTTCAATGATTCATTTACCTGCATAGTGCCCGGGAGCAAGCCTGATTCCAATAAAATTTGAAAACCATTGCAAATTCCCAATATTATTCCGCCTTTTTCGGCAAAATCTATAACGTACTCCATTATTGGAGAAAACTTAGCTATTGCTCCGGTTCGTAAATAATCACCGTAAGAAAATCCACCCGGTAATATAATCGCATCAATTCCGTTGAAAGATTTTTCTTTATGCCAGATAAATTGAGCGTCATAGTCAAGTACTTTTTTTACGGCATAATAAGCATCATAATCACAATTTGAACCGGGAAATGTTACAATTCCGAAGGTAGGTTTCATTTAACTTTTTCCAAACTATATTCAAAATCTTCCATAATTGGATTTGAAAGAAGTTTTTCACTGTATTCTTTTACTTCTTTTTCCGCAGCTTTCTCATCATTTGTATCAATATTAAACTCTATAAACTTCCCGATACGAGTACCTGAAACATTATTAAATCCCAATAATTTTGCGCCTTGTTCGGCGGCTTTACCCTGAGGGTCTAAAATCTTTGGTCTTCTTTTAATAATTACTGTTGCTTTGAACAATTTTCACCTTTGATTTATTTATTCTTCTGTATCATTGATTGGAGATTTAGTAAACAATTCCAAGATGGCACGAAAAATACCAAATAAAACTAATACTACAAATATGTAAAATAAGTGATCGCCCTTGCTAATAATAAGAGCGAATAAAGAAATAATTACAAAACCTATAAACACCGGTTTTTGTTTTAATGACTGAAGGGAAAATTTCGGAAGTGCATTATAT
>DSBF01000114.1 GCA_011049495.1 Ignavibacteria bacterium | reverse complement strand
TTCTTTAAAAGAGAAGGTAGACCTACCGAAAAAGAAGTCTTAAGTTCAAGATTAATAGATAGACCGATTAGACCTCTTTTCCCGAAAGATTTTAAGAATGAAACACAAATTATGGCTAGTGTTTATTCTTTTGATGGTGAAAATGATTCTGATGTGTTGGCTGCCGTAGGAGCTTCTGCCGCACTTCATATATCAAGAATTCCCTTTCTTGAACCTATTGGTCAAGTAAGAGTTAGTCGTCTTGACGGTGAATTTATTGTTAACCCGACAATGAAACAAGTTGAAGCAAGTGATATCGAACTTACTGTTGCCGGTACTGCAGATTCAATTATGATGGTTGAAGGTGAAGCAAAAGAAATATCGGAAGAAGATTTTTTAAAAGCACTGCGGTTTGCTCATGAAGAAATCAAAAAATTGGTTCATCTACAGAATGAATTAAGAGATGCTTGCGGAATCGAGAAAATGAACGTTGTTGAAAAATCATACGCCGATGGTTTGGAACAAGATGTAAAAGAACTTGCTTATGATAAATATTCTGAAATTGTCGGTATGTCTCTTGCAAAAGAAGAAAGATCGACTAAAAATAAAGAATTAAACGAATCGGTTCTCGAAGCTCTTGCTGAAAAATATCCCGAACAGGAAAAAGATATCAAGCAAATATTACACGACATCGAGAAAGAGTTGATGCGCAAACGCATAATTGAAAATCAACCTCGTCTTGATGGAAGAAGTTTAACCGATATCCGCCAAATTTGGATTGATCTCGGATTACTTCCCCGTACTCACGGTTCTGCATTGTTTACACGCGGCGAAACCCAAAGTTTGATGACTTTGACCCTGGGTACCAAAGGTGATGAGCAAATTGTTGACGGTTTACAAGAAGAATACAAAAAAAGATTTATTCTTCATTACAACTTTCCTCCTTTTTGCGTTGGCGAAGTTGGAAGGTTTATGGGAACCGGAAGAAGAGAAATTGGACACGGCAATCTTGCAGAACGTGCACTCAAATTTATTATTCCTAACGTAGAAGTTTTCCCATATATAATCCGTCTAAATTCGGATATTCTCGAATCCAACGGCTCTTCTTCTATGGCTACAGTATGTTCAGGTACTCTTGCTATGATGGATGGCGGGGTTCCGATAAGAACTATGATTGCCGGTATTGCAATGGGGCTTGTTAAGGAAGGTGAAGAATATTCTGTTCTTTCGGATATTTTAGGAAATGAAGATCACCTTGGCGACATGGATTTCAAAGTTGCCGGTTCCGAAAAGGGAATAACCGCAATTCAAATGGATATTAAAATTCAAGGTATTTCTTTTGAAATTATGGAAAGAGCTCTTCATCAAGCTAAAGATGGTAGATTACATATTCTTGCTAAAATGAAAGAAGCAATTTCAGAACCGCGTGCAAGAATTTCTCAATTTGCGCCAACTTTATTATTTACAAAAATTAATCCCGAAAAAATCGGTTCTATAATTGGACCCGGCGGAAAAGTTATTCAAGGTATACAAAAAGAATTTTCAGTTGATATTGCAATTGATGAAGACGGAACAGTTAATATTGCCGGTCAAGATAAACAAAAAGCTGAAGCAGCAAGAGAATTTATTATGAAGTTAACTCAAGAACCTGAAATAGGTAAAGTGTATGATGCAAAGGTAATCAAAATACAAGATTACGGTGCATTCGTTGAATTTTTGCCTAATATTCAAGGATTATTACACATTTCGCAATTAGATACTAAACGTGTGGACAAAGTTGATTCGGTTATTAAAGAAGGCGAAATGATAAAAGTTAAGTTGATAAAAGTAGAAAATGGAAAATTCAGTTTATCACGTAAAGCTTTGTTGACTGAAAAAAACGAAGAAGAGTCTAAATAAGCAAGTAAATGCTGAATCTTGTATTCAGCATTTTTTTGTTTTAATTATACGTAAATTGAAATGATGCAAATAGGTCAACTTGATTTATCCAAAAGATTGCTCCTTGCTCCGATGGCTGATGTAACGGACTACCCCTTCCGTCAAATCGCAAAAAAATTTGGAGCCGGTTTAACCTTTACTCAGATGGTTAGCGCTAAAGGAGTGCTTGAAAATGATTTTGAGACACTTCGATACCTTGCCTTTAATAAAAATGAAAAACCCATCGGTGTGCAATTACTTGGTGGTGATCCGGAACTAATCGGGTCTGCCGTTAAAGAAATTGCTAAATACAAACCTGATGTAATAGATATTAATTGTGGCTGCCCTGTTGAAAATGTTACTAAACATAAAATGGGTGCATGTTTGTTAGATTCTCCGCAGCTAATCGGAAAAACTATTTCGAATATGAAAAAAGCTGCAGGGAATATACACATCTCCGCAAAACTAAGATTGGGCGGTAGTGATAAATCAATTAATATTATGGAAAATGCTAAAGCTGCCGAAGATAACGGCGCATCATTCATTATTGTTCATGCAAGAACAAAAAAAGATAAGTATGATACGGATGCAAACTGGGAATGGCTGGCAAAAGTAAAAAGTAAAATTAAAATACCGGTTGTCGGTAATGGTTCGGTGTTCACTCCGGAAGACGTAATTAAAATGAAAGAACAAACCGGCGTGGATTCCGTGATGATTGCGAGAGGAGCACTTGGCAATCCTTTTATTTTTTCAAGATACAATTCGATAGCAGATAACAACTTTGATCCGGGACCACCCGGTAATAACCTTATCACGGAAACAGCTATTGAGCATTGTAAAAAGTTGATTAGAGAATACGGTGAATTCCGTGCTTTAAACTTCATGAAAAAAAACGTTATTTGGTATTACAGAGATTTTAATGGAATCACAAATCTTGTTGAGAAATTAATGGCATGTAATTCTGCAAACGGTATATTTGACATTATTAATGAGCACAACGATAAAATTAAGCTACAAAATTATCCCATTGAGGATCAAAAAATTATTCAACAAAAATTTAAAATGAAGGTACTCTTTTGGCTCGTGCAAAAGCCGGTTTTTTCGGAGTCCTTCGGTTGAGGTTTAATAAAAATAAATGAGAAAAGAAATTATAATTAACTCCTCTTCTTCTCAATCAAGAGTTGCTATTACTGAAGACGGTAATTTAGTTGACTTTTTTGTTGAGAACCCGGAAAAACAGAGGATGGTCGGCAATATTTACCTTGGTAAAATTGCAAGAGTACTTCCGGGAATACGAGCTGCCTTTATTGATATCGGATTAAAGCATGATGCTTTTCTTCATTTCTCCGATATTGGAGACAGACTCGAAGCACTTCAATCTGTTTTAGATGACGAAGATGATAAAGACATCGATGATGAAGATGATGACGAATCTCCGCAGACAAAACCGCAGCACAAACCGGAGCATTCAACCACTAAGCTTCATCAAGGGCAGGATATTCTTATTCAAATTATAAAGGAACCTGTTAAGGATAAAGGCGTTAGAGTTTCATCATCACTTAGTTTGCCGGGACGTTTTTGTGTATTGCTTCCTTTTGATACTAAAATAGGTGTTTCAAAAAAAATAAGTGATTACAAAGAGCGGAAACGACTAAGACGAATTGCAAGAGAAATTCTTCCCGCAAATTGCGGACTTATTATCAGAACTGCTGCAAAGGATCAATCCGAAAAACATCTTGCAAGTGATCTGAAGTATTTAGTAAAAACCTGGAAAACAATTGAAGATGAAGCAAAGAGTAACAAACCCCCCAAAATGCTATACAACGATGTCTCAACTACAAGAAGCGTAATCCGCGATTTATTTACCGAGGATGTTAATAGGGTTTTCATTGACTCAAAGAAAATATTTAAAGAAATAAGAGATTATGTTCTGTTTATTCAGCCCGAACTTGTGGAAAAAGTTGTTTATTATAAAGAATCCCAAGCAATATTTGAAGCATTTAAAATAGAAGAGCAGATAAAACAATTACTCGGAAGAAAAGTTCAGCTTCCAAGCGGCGGTCACATTGTTATTGAACATACCGAAGCAATGATTGTTATTGACGTTAACTCTGGCAGGTATGCGGCAAAAAAAGAGCAAGAATTGAATTCACTTAAAACAGATCTTGAAGCTGCCCGCGAAATTGTAAGACAACTTAGGCTTAGGGATATTGGCGGACTTATAGTTGTGGATTTTATTGATCTTGAAGACGATAAAAACAGAAAAAAAATCTACGATGAACTTAGAAAAGAATTCAAAAAAGATCGTGCAAAAATTGCTATGCTTCCAATGACGGATTTCGGTTTAATGCAGATTACACGTCAAAGAGTCCGTGAAAATATTATGCAGTCGGTTAACGAAGTTTGTCCTTATTGTCTTGGTACAGGGCTGTTGACAAAGAAATCACACATGATTCACGAAATTGAAGATTGGATTAAAAAATATAAGAATAGCGGAAACGAAAAAAAGCTGATTCTAAAAGTTCACCCTTCACTTGGTGCAAAATTAAAAGAAGGTTTATTCTCGACTCTGTTTAAGCTGCAGTCAAAGTATTTTATAAAACTAAAGCTTATTGAGGATAATAAAATGAGTCCTCAGGAATATCAATTTATTTCAGCCGTAACAGAAAAAGAAATTACAGAGAATGTAAAATAAAAAAAGGAAATTAAGATGAAATTTTTTATCGACACCGCTAATATTAATGAGATTAAGGAAGCTGCAAGTTTAGGAATTTTAGACGGCGTTACTACTAATCCTTCTCTTGTTGCAAAAGAGGGAAGAAACTTTATCGAACTTCTTGAAGAAATAGTTAAGATTGTTGATGGACCAATTAGTGCGGAAGTTGTTTCAACAGATTACGAAGGTATTATTAAAGAAGCCTATGAACTTTCAAAAATTCATAAAAATATTGTTATTAAAGTTCCTTTAATTCGCGAAGGATTAAAAGCGGTAAAAACACTTTCGGAAGATGGAATTAAAACTAATGTTACTTTGTGTTTCTCTCCATCACAAGCATTGTTGGCTGCAAAAGCAGGCGCAACTTATATCAGTCCGTTTGTCGGAAGATTAGATGATATCAGCCATGAAGGGATGGATCTTATTTATGATATTATTCAGATTTATGAAAATTACGGTTACCCGACGCAAGTATTAGTTGCAAGTATTCGTCATCCTCTTCATTTAGTTGAGGCAGCAAGAATGGGAGCACATGTTGCAACTATGCCGTTTGCCGTAATCGATAAATTATTCAATCATCCTTTAACGGATTTAGGTTTGGAAAAATTCTTAAGCGATTGGAAAAAACTTAATCAATAGATCACGAAAATCTAATTTTTGTCAATCATAGGTCTTGATATGAAAAAAACAAAATTTTATGAAGTTCATAAAAAATTAGGAGCAAAAATAGTTGACTTTGCCGGTTATCAAATGCCGGTTCAGTATTCGTCAATTATAGACGAACACAAAACTGTGAGAACATCAGTCGGAGTTTTTGATGTATCTCATATGGGAGAGATATTTGTGCGCGGAGAAAATGCATTGGATTTTGTGCAATATGTAACTACAAATGATGCATCCAAATTAGAAAACGGCAGAGTTCAATATTCTGCAATGTGTTATGAAGACGCCGGTATTGTTGACGATCTTTTAGTTTACAAAATTTCCGATGCAGAATATTTGCTTGTTGTTAATGCTTCCAATAAAGATAAAGACTTCGAGTGGATGAATAAGAATAATAAATTTGGTGTTCAATTAATTGATGAAAGCGACGAATATTCCCTGCTTGCAGTTCAAGGTCCCGAAGCAATGAAAGTTATTCAAAAAATTACATCCGAATCAATTGAGAATCTTGAGTATTATCACTTTCTTAAAACCAAAGTTGCCGGTGTGGAAATGATACTTTCAAGAACCGGTTACACAGGTGAATTAGGATATGAACTTTATTTCAAAGGGGATGAATCTGTTGCAGAAAAAATTTGGAATGCCGTTTTTGATGCCGGTGAAGAATTTGGTATTAAACCAACCGGCTTAGGTGCTCGTGATTCACTTCGTTTAGAAATGGGTTATTGTCTTTACGGAAACGATATCGACCAAACAACAAATCCTCTTGAAGCAGGTTTAGGTTGGATTACAAAATTGAAAAAAGGAGAGTTTATCGGTCGAGAAGTTTTACTTAAGGTAAAAGAAGAAGGTGTTAAAAGAAAACTTGTTCCGATAACTACAGAAGAGAAAGCCTTCCCGAGACACGGCTATGATATAACAGTTGATGGAAATAAAATTGGTAATGTAACAAGCGGTACGGTAAGCCCGATTTTAAATAAACCGATTGCTCTTGGATATGTGCAAAAAGATTATGCTTTAGAGGGGAACACAGTTAACTTTATGATTAGAGACAAAGAAATACCGGCGGTAATTGTTAAACTACCATTTGTGGTGAAATAAATATGAAAATTAATGTTTTACTTTCTCCGTTAAATGCGGAAGAAATGTACTTCGCAGGTAAAAATACTGTTGTAATCGATGTGCTTCGTGCAACAACCATAATTTCTGCTGCTCTTGATAACGGGGCTAAAGAAATTATTCCGGTTGGTACAATTGAATTTGCAATGAAGATCTCCGGTGATGCATTCGGCGGTCATAGACTTCTTGGAGGCGAAAGAAATTCAAAAAAAATCGACGGTTTTAATCTCGGTAATTCACCCTTAGAATATGTTAAGGAAGTTGTTGATGGAAAATCAATTATACTCTACACAACGAACGGAACAAAGGCGATTGTAAGAGCAAAGTTTTCCGAAAATTTAATTACGTGTTCATTTTATAATCTAACCGCGGTTGCAAATTATATCGTTGAGATGAATAAAGATTTTGAAATTCTTTGTGCAGGTGATAACGGCAGATTTAGTCTTGAAGATACAGTGTGCGCCGGTAAACTTATTACCGAAATAATTAAAATAAAAGAAGATGCGGAACTCACTGATTCTGCAAGAGCAAGTATAGCGCTTAATAAATCGTTCGGTAGAAGTATTACTAAAATGTTTTCTGAATCGGAACACGGAAGAAAATTGATTGATAATGGATTTAAGGAAGATATTTCTTTTTGTGCTAAACTTTCTAAGAGTGATGTCATTCCTTCTTACAAAGATGGTGTTATTAAAAAATTAGTAAACGAGCAGCCGGCTTAACTACAAAATGGCAAAACGTAAACCAAAACAGAGTGCAAAACAAAACGATAATAACTATTTTATTATTTCCGTTGAGAAAAAGAAAAAACTCTTTGGATTGGTACTTACCGTTCTGGCAATGCTGATATTTTTGAGCATTCTTTCTTTCTCTAAAAATGACCAATCATTGTTGGGTGGAATGGGAGATTTTATTAAAGTATTCAGTCCCAGTCCCGAATTCAGCAAACGTATAAGCGGAATTAGTAATTGGCTTGGAATTTTTGGTGCCCACATTTCTTATTTTCTTATTTACTCAACTATTGGATTTGCTTCAATTATTTTCCCTGTTATAATGTTTATTTGGGGTTATACGGTTCTTAGAAATGAAGAAACAAAAACAGCGCTTTATCTCTCCAACTTTTTTATTGTTATCGGATTAATCTTTTCTGCTTTCTTTGGTTTACTTCGCAATGCACCCGAATTTAATTTGCTTCATGAGAGTGGAGAGTTCTCCGGTAAAATCGGTGATTTCTTCGGAAACTTACTTGGAAATTTATTGGGCGGTTTAGGCGGACTAATATTTTTAATTACTGCGACCATAATTACACTTATTATTTCCTTTGATATAAAGTTCACACCAATTTTAGAATTCTTCAAAAAATTGTGGATTGAAACATTTGAGAAGAAAGAAAAGTCCGAATCAAAAGAAAGTGTACGTATTAATAAGCCGGTTGATGAAATAGAGACTGAGAGTAATTTAGAGAAAATTAAAAAATTAAGACAAAAGCCTGATGAGATTGAAGCCGGATTTACACCGGGTAAAATCGAAATGGAAGAAGTTATTGAAACACCGGAAACAAAAATCCGTATTCTTCAAAAAGATGAGCCGGAAGGAATAATTGAAGAAGATTCAAAGGTAGAAGATCCTTATGTAGTGAAGGAAGATAAACCCAAAACCGAAAAAGAAAAAGCTGAAGAAGATAGTGATCCCGTAATTGATAAGATGGAAGAAGAGAAACTTCCTGAGCAATGGGAAGAAGAAATTAACTATGACCCGCCAAAATTAAGTCATCTTGAAGTTCCAAAGGAAACAGAAGTTCAAATATCCGAAGATGAATTAAAACACAATGCCGAACTTCTAAAAGAGAAATTAGCATTGTTCGATATAGCAATTGAGGATATTTCCGTAACGCCTGGACCGGTTGTAACTCTTTATGAAATTGTTCCAGCCCCGGGTGTTAAGATAAGTAGAATTGTAAGTTTGGAACATGACATTGCATTAGCTCTTGCAGCAAGAGGTATTCGAATAATTGCACCGATTCCCGGTAAAAGTGCCATCGGTGTTGAGATTCCAAATGCTCAGTCGCAAATTGTGAAAGCTCGCTCTGTAATTGCTAAGCTCAAAGAAAGCAAAGCAGAACTTCCCCTCGCATTAGGAAAAACTATTTCCGGCGATGTATATATTACCGACTTAGCAACAATGCCGCATTTGCTTATTGCCGGTTCAACCGGGTCTGGTAAGAGCGTCGGCATTAATATGATATTGATAAGCTTAATTTATGCCAAACATCCTTCCGAAATAAAATTTGTTATTATCGATCCGAAAAAAATTGAACTCTCATTTTATAAAAGACTTAACCGGCATTACTTAGCGGTTTCGCCCGATATTGAAGAAGAAATAATAACCAATCCGCAAAATGCATTGCTTGTTCTCAAAGCCGTAGAATTCGAAATGGAGAAACGTTACGATAAACTTGCGAAGATAGGTGTTCGAAATATTGTTGATTACAACGCAAGAGTAACGGATCCGAAACGCAAACCAAAAGATTCCGATTCTATGAAGCATTATAAAATGCCGTATATAATTGTAGTTATCGACGAATTAGCAGATTTAATGATGACGTCCGGTAAAGAAGTTGAAGAACCGATAGCAAGACTTGCCCAGCTTGCAAGAGCAGTCGGTATTCATTTAATAGTTGCAACACAAAGACCATCGGTTAATGTTATTACGGGTGTAATCAAAGCAAACTTCAGTGCACGTATCGCGTATCAAGTTGCAACTAAAATTGATTCAAGGACGATACTCGATATGAACGGTGCGGAACAATTGCTCGGCAGAGGCGATATGCTCTTTTTACCCGGCGGTATGCCGAAACCGATTCGTATTCAAAATGCTTTTATTACTTCAGATGAAATTGAAGAGATAACAAAATTTATTTACGTGCAAGACGGATACAGCAAAAGATTTATGCTGCCTTCAATGTTTGAAAAGAAGAGTAAATCGAATTCAAATTTTATTACCGATTTGGATGATATGTTTGACGAGGCAGCTCGTTTAATTGTACGTCATCAGCAGGGTTCGGTATCATTGCTTCAGCGCAGATTAAAATTAGGATATGCAAGAGCCGCAAGAATTGTAGATCAACTTGAGCAAGCAGGTGTTGTGGGACCTTCCGAAGGCAGTAAAGCTCGCGAAGTATTAGTAGAAAATGAAGAACAATTGGAAAGAATTTTAAGG
>DSBF01000115.1 GCA_011049495.1 Ignavibacteria bacterium | reverse complement strand
AACAGGTGCAGAATCAACTTTTGGATTCATAGCTTTATTTTTATTTATAGGAGCAACCGGAAAATCTGCTCAAATACCGTTATTTGTTTGGCTGCCTGATGCGATGGCAGGTCCTACCCCGGTATCTGCATTAATACATGCCGCTACTATGGTTACAGCCGGCGTTTATATGGTAGCCCGTGCATCTATAATTTTTGCTTCTGCTCCGGCAATTTTAGCCGTTGTTGCAGTCATTGGATTGCTGACTGCCGTATTTGCTGCTACAATTGGTTTGGTCCAGACAGATATTAAAAAAGTATTGGCATATTCAACTGTTAGTCAGCTTGGGTATATGTTCTTAGCTGCGGGAGTTGGTGCTTTCGGTGCCGCAATTTTTCACGTTATGACTCACGCTTTCTTTAAAGCTCTTCTCTTTTTGGGCGCAGGATCGGTTATTCATTCGATGCATCATCAACAAGATATAATGCATTACGGCGGACTGAAAAAATACATGCCGGTTACTTTCTTAACATTTATTATAGCTGCATTTGCAATTTCAGGTTTCCCTGGTCTATCAGGCTTTTTTAGTAAAGATGAAATTTTATGGTTTTCTTATGCCAACGGAAATTTTGTTTATTGGCTGTTAGGTGCTCTCACCGCTGTGTTGACAGCATTTTATATGTTTAGATTGGTTTCTCTCACGTTTTTCGGTGAAGAAAGATTCAGCCATGGAAAATATCATCCTCATGAATCTCCTAAAGTAATGACTGTACCGTTAATTATTTTAGCAATACTATCGGTTATCGGTGGATGGATTGGAATTCCCGAAGTATTTTCCGGTGAACACGGAAATGTTTTTCATAATTGGTTAGCCCCGGTATTTTTAGATGCAGAATTGAAACTTGCTTATTACGGTGCACATAGTCATACTGAAGAATTGATTTTAATGGCAATATCTGTCTCGGCGGCATTGCTAAGTATGTATGGTGCATTCAAAATATATACTCAAAGAAGAGAGATTGCCGAGAAATTTGCTTTGAAATTTAAAAATGCTTACAAGGTATTGTTAAATAAATATTATGTTGATGAATTTTATGAAGCTGCCGTTATTCAACCTATTCAAAAATCATCAGAGAAGTTTTTGTGGAAAATTGCCGATAATAAATTGATCGACGGTATTGTTAACGGTACTGCGGTTGTTATTACTTCATTTTCATCTGTAATTAAAAAAATGCAAACCGGTGTAGCTCAGTTCTATGCGCTAATAATGATGACCGGTATTGCAGCGATTTTATTCTGGATAATTTTGAGTTTATAAAGCATGGAAAATTCGCAGATACTTACATATTTATTATTTACCCCGATTATTGGCGCGGTCATTATTCTCTTCATGAAAGAATCGCAAGCTGTGCTGATCAGAATATTCGGGCTGCTGATTTCTTTATTTGCATTTGCCGTCTCCTTGTATCCTTATTTTAATTTTGATTATACTAATCCCGATTTCCAATTTATTCATAAAGTACTTTGGGTTGAAAGTCTAGATATTAGTTACCATGTTGGTGCCGACGGAATTTCGGTATTACTTATATTATTAACAACATTTATTACACCAATCACTTTACTTTCCAGTTGGAAGGCAATCGATAAAAAGATTAAACTCTTTACTATGATGATGCTGCTTTTGGAAGCCGGAATGATCGGTGTATTTATGGCACTTGACGTGTTCTTATTCTATATCTTCTGGGAAGCAATGTTAATACCGATGTATTTTATAATAGGTATTTGGGGCGGTGAACAGAGAATTTATGCTTCGGTTAAATTCTTTATTTATACAATGTTCGGTAGTTTATTGATGCTTGTTGCAATTATATGGTTAACCGTTGCTGCTTCAAAAAATATAGGTTTATATACAACCAATCTGATACTCTTATACCAGCAAGCACCTAATATAATGTTGGATATTCAGAAATGGTTGTTCCTTGCATTCTTTTTTAGTTTTGCTGTTAAAGTCCCATTATTTCCGCTTCATACATGGCTGCCGGATGCTCACGTTCAAGCACCCACAGCGGGTTCGGTTATTCTTGCCGGCGTTCTTCTTAAAATGGGTACTTACGGTTTGATTAGATTTAATTTACCTCTCTTCCCGCAATCTACCGTTGAATTCGCTCCTTTCATATCAATTCTTGCTATAATAGGTATTATATACGGCGCACTTGTCGCTATGGTACAAACCGATATGAAAAAATTGGTAGCATATTCATCAGTCTCCCACTTGGGATTTGTGGTTTTGGGAATTTTTGCTTTAACCTTTGAATCAGTTCAAGGTGCGGTAATTCAGATGGTAAACCACGGACTTTCAACCGGCGCTTTATTCCTTTTGGTAGGAATAATTTATGAAAGAACTCATAAAAGAGAAATTGCATATTACGGTGGTATTGCAAAATTAGTTCCTCTATTTGCTATTGCTTTAATGTTTGCTTCGCTTTCATCTATCGGTTTACCGGGATTGAATGGGTTTATCGGTGAGTTTTTAATTTTACTCGGTGCTTTTCAGTCGCAAGTTTTGGATAGTTGGTGGTATGTTGTATTTGCTGCAACTGGTGTTATCTTTGCAGCAGTTTATCTTTTATGGATGTATCAACGAGTTGTTTTCGGAACTGTTACTAATGAAAAATTGAATACTGAACTTACCGATCTTAATGCCCGTGAAATTATTGTTTTAGTACCGATATTTATCTTCATAGTATGGATAGGTATATACCCAACAACATTTTTGGATTTAAGTGAAGCACCGGTGAGTGCAATTTTAGAACACGTAAAGAACTATACTTTTAACTTCCTTTACTGGTGAATAAATGTTAAAGAAAATTATCTATTTGTTCTTATTTTTTTCTGTAGGAACTCCATTATTTGCATCTACAGATGATGGGGCTAAACTTCTTGAGTACTGGTATATTGTTCTTCCATTTGTTGTTTTATTATTGATGATTGCAACCGGTCCTTTGTTCTATCATCATTTTTGGGAGAGACATTATCCGAAGGTTGCTATAGCTCTTGGATCGGTTACGGTTCTTTTTTATTTAATTGTATTGCACGATACTCATAGCTTAGTTCATACATTAGCCGAATATTTATCGTTCATTGCATTATTGTCATCGCTGTTTGTTGCTTCGGGTGGGATATTAATTAAAGTCGACCGGAAAGCAACACCGGCATTAAATGTTCTTATTTTATTGTTTGGAAGCGTTATATCAAACGTTATCGGTACAACCGGTGCTTCGATGCTGTTAATTCGTCCTTTTATTAAAATTAATAAGGATAGAATAAAACCTTATCATATTGTTTTTTTCATTTTTTCTGTCAGCAATATTGGAGGTGCACTAACCCCGATAGGAGATCCGCCTTTATTTCTTGGCTTTTTACGAGGGGTTGAATTTTTCTGGGTTGTTCAGCATGTCTGGTATATCTGGGCTCCAACTCTTTTAATAGTAATGGGAATATTTTACGTTCTCGATTCGCTTAACAAATTGGGTGCTGATAAGCAAAACGAATATACCGGGAAGATTCAGTTTAAAGGGCTGAAGAATATTTGGTTTTTGTTAATAATAATTATTTCAGTTTTTTTAGACCCGGGGGTTGTAAGTTGGGTGCCAAGTTTGAGTCCGCTGCCGTTTGGCATAAGAGAAATAATAATGTTCTCTGTAGTTTACTTCTCTTATAAAAAAGCTGATCAAGAGGCATTACGTGGTAACGAATTTGACTTTGAGCCGATACGTGAAGTTGCATATTTGTTTGCCGGTTTGTTTGCAACAATGATCCCGGCGCTTCAACTAATTGCTTATGAAGCAAATATTTTCGGAGATGAACTCGATGCAGGTTTGTTCTTTTGGGCTACCGGTTCGTTGTCGGCTTTCTTAGATAATGCTCCGACTTACTTGAATTTTCTAAGTGCTGAGATGGGAAAATTTGCATTGGATGTTAATGATAAATCGGAAGTTTTGTTATTTGAAATTGAACACCCGATTTATTTGCAGGCAATTTCAGTTGCCGCAGTCTTTTTCGGTGCAATGAGTTATATTGGTAATGCACCAAACTTTATGGTGAAGTCAATTAGCGAACGAGCAGGTGTTCAGATGCCCAGCTTTTTCGGTTTTATGGTTAAATACTCGATTCCAATTTTGTTGCCGATATTCATTCTTATTTGGTGGATTTTCTTTTACGGTAACGGTTAAATTATGAGAACAATAGACGAAGTGTTGAAATTAAAAATCAATGGTATGCATTATGGTAATCGGTTGCTGCTTCCTTTTTGTGCTGAAATATTAAAGGTAAGTATTGAAGATGATCTGATTATGGATTTTAGTACAGAACAAGATGATGCTGAGTATAATATTAATGATGAATTCACGGAAATTTATTTTCATAAATATAAATCGCTTGAGGCTGTTGTCACGAAGTATGAATTAATTAAAATGGTAGTTGTTGAAGTGGGCAAAGACCTTTTTGATTTTAATGAGCATAAAAAGATAAGCATAGATATACTACCAAATCATATAGCAGAAATTAAAGAAATAGAAGGCGATCAAATTTTTATTGACTAATTATGACAGCAAACACAGAAATATTCCAATTATTACCGCACTTAGTTATTGGTGTTGGTATTGTCTTATCGGTTGTTATTGAGATTTCGACAAAGAAAAGCGAATCAATTTTACCTTGGTTTACCATTCTGCTTCTCGTATTTGCCGGGGCTCATTCAATTATTAACGTATACGATTATCAAATTCTATTCGGTGGTATGTATGCTATCGGCGGCGTTACTGCAATATTTAATTTTATCTTTACTATCGGTGCCGCAATTATGGTCTTAAATGCTGTAGATTATATCAAAAAATCAAAAATGAATTTTGGTGAATTCTATATTTTAGTTCAGTCATCGGTGCTAGGTATGATGCTTATGGCAGGCGCCAGAGATTTGTTTATGATTTTTATCGGATTAGAATTGATGTCCATTTGCTTCTACGTTCTTGCCGGAATTAATAGAACTAAAATAGGAAATACCGAAGCTGCATTGAAATATTTTCTCTTGGGTGCTTTTGCAACAGGTTTTATAGTTTTCGGTATTGCTCTTATATATGGTACTGCAAAATCTACTAGTATAGATCAAATTGTTTTTGCTTACGAATATTTCATAACAGATGTACTTTTCTTAACCGGGCTTACACTTTTTGTAATCGGGTTTCTTTTTAAGATAGCTGCATTCCCGTTTCATATGTGGGTACCGGATGTATATCAAGGGGCGGCAACCCCGGTTACCGGGTTAATGTCAACAACAGGTAAAGCAGCTGCGTTTAGCGTATTGATTATTATTTTATCCGCTGTATTTACTCAAAACATAACAAATAACTTCGAAATACTATTTGCAGTTATCGCTACACTTTCGATGTTGTACGGAAGCATTGTTGCTATTGCCCAGGATAATCTAAAAAGAATGCTCGCTTACTCTTCAATTGCACACGCAGGTTATATGACCATAGGTTTAGCAGCCGGTAATATTGAAAGTGTTTCCGGTATCATTTTTTATCTTACAGCCTATGCCTTTATGAATTTAGGTGCTTTTGGCGTAATTGCATTAATCGAAGGTAGTAATGAAGAAAATCTTGATATAAATTCTTATGCCGGTTTGAATTCAAAGAGTCCGATTTTAGCGGGATTCATGGCTTTATTTATGTTCGCGCTTGCGGGTATACCTCCTATGGCGGGATTCTTTGGTAAATATTATGTGTTTGTTGCAGCAATAAAAGCAGACCTTACATGGCTTGCTATTGTAGGTGTTTTTTCAAGTGCTATCAGTGTTTACTTTTACCTCAGAGTAGTCGTCTATATGTACTTTAAAGATTCGACTTCGTCAATAATAATTAAGAATAGTTTTACCGGGTTATTAGCTGTGATTATTTCTGGACTCTTAGTTTTAGTTTTCGGTATTCTACCGGATACATTGTTTAGTATTATTACGTCTGTCCTATCATACTAATAAATATTTCCGCACAATATTCTTATTTTAGAGGTATAATAATCTAGGTGTTTATCATGATACCTCTTTTTACAAATGAACAAGTTCGTAAAGTCGATAATTATGCCATTAACCGGTTAAAAATACCCGGCTTAGTTTTAATGGAGAATGCATCGCGTTCTATTTTTCAAATTACTTTAGAAGAATTAACTGATCTCAATCCGTTAGATGAAATAGGTATTATTTGCGGTAAAGGAAATAATGGCGGTGATGGATTTGCATTAGCAAGACATTTCATCAATCACGGATACAATGTTAAAGTTGTATCTCTTTCTTCCGGCAAAGACCTTAAGGGAGATGCTAAAACTAATTTTGAAATCTTAAAATTACTTATTAGTAATGTATCCGGCTCATCATTGATTTATTACAAATCACCAAAAGATATAAACAAACTGAAATCTTGTCATATTTTATATGATGCAATTTTAGGAACCGGTGGTAAAGGTGAGCTAAAGGAACCGTATAAAACTATTGTAACAATGGTTAATAAATTTGATGGTTATAAAATTGCTATTGACGTACCTACCGGACTTGATCTTGAAAGTGGAAGCGGAGATCTGATATTTGATGCTGATTTGACTATTACACTATCCGAATTAAAAACCGGATTATTTTACGGCAGTGGATATAAAAATGCTGGTGAAATTGCGAAAGGATATATTGGTATTGGGGATGATTATTATAATGAAATTAAAACGAAAGATTATTTAATTGAACCCGAAGATGCTTTCATCGGAATCCCAATAAAAAAAATAGATGATTATAAATATTCTGCGGGTAAAGTTCTTTCAATTGCCGGTTCGGGAAAGTTGCCCGGCGCCGCATGTTTAACTGCTAATTCGGCTATTTATAGCGGGGCAGGGGCTTCAATCTTAGCGTTTCCAAATTCGGTTAAATCAATTGCTCATGCAAAATTAGAATCTGCTACAATTTATAATTTTGATGACGAAGATAATGAGTTTTTATTGCAAAAGAATATTGATGAAATAAAAGGTTTGTTTGATTGGGCTGATTCTATTGCTATTGGTCCGGGATTAGGTAGAGAAAAAGAAACCAATGAAAGTGTTCGCAAAATATTAAAGCTGCTGGTCAACAAAAGGGTAGTGATTGATGCCGATGGACTTTTTGCTATTTCGAATAATTATTATAAAAAAATTGATTTGAGTGGAATGGTTCTTACACCTCACCATCAAGAATTTGCACAATTAATTGGTGTAAAACTTTCTGATTTCCAAAAGAATATTATGAAATACGGTAAAAAGTTTGCCGAAGAAACCGGATCTTATTTAGTATTGAAAGGGGCACCAACAATAATTTTTACACCGATCGGAGAAGCACTTATTAATACAACTGGTAATCCAGGTATGGCAACTTTTGGCTCCGGAGATGTCTTAACCGGTATGATAGCTTCTTTTATAGCGCAATCAAATAATTTAGAAGAAGCTGTTATCGGTGCAGTTTACATCCATAGTTTGGCAGCCGATCTTCTCCTTGAAGATTCAACCGAACATGGAATTACTGCTGAATCATTAATGAAAAAAATTCCGTCAACAATTAAATTTCTTGAGGATACTGTTGTTAAAAGTAATATTTAGAAGAAAGACTCTTTTTATTTATATACCGCTTACTGTACATTGGATCACAATTTTTATTTTGACTAGTATACCCGGCGATTCTTTACCAGAATTTGCACTCGACGATAAATTGAAGCATTTTATTGCTTATTTAGTATTATCGTTATTTTTAACAATCACGCTTAGAGTTCAGGAACGATACCAAAATCTGAGAAATCATTACATAAAATTTGCATTTATAATTACAATAATTTATTCAACATTTGATGAAATCCATCAAGTATTTATACCGGGAAGAAGCGCTGAATTATTGGACTGGATAGCCAATTTACTTGGTATTATTCTTGGCATCTATGCTGCGCATCGTTTAATACAGAAATCGGGAGCCCTCAATTTGGTGAAGGTTGGAACTGAATCTGAATAAGTTTTGTAAAATAAATTGCGCCTTTGTTGACAAATAAGTATGCTTTTTTTAAGTTAATTTCGATTAATTTGAGAGTTGGAGGAAAAAGTGGCGTTAAAGAAAAATCCTAAAGTGGATCTGAAAAGAAAGTACAGAAGAATATTTGAAACAAGTGTGATAATAGCATTAGCACTTACTATTATTGCGTTCAAATATTTCCCGGAATTTGAAAAAGAATCATTAAGCCTCGATAGTCCGCAAGAACTTGTACAGGTTGAAGATGTTGAAGCAACAAAACAGGAAGCTGCACCTCCGCCACCGCCTCGACCTCCGATCCCAATTGAAGCCCCGTCTGATGAAGTATTAGAGGATATTGAAATTATGTCTACTGAGCTTGATGTAGATGCTCAAGTAGCGGCACCACCTCCGCCTCCTGCTGAAGAAGAAGAAGAAGATGCCGAGCCTGTTTTCTTCGTTGCCGTTGAGCAGCAACCTGAGCCAATAGGAGGATTAGAAGGCATTCAAAAACGCATTGTCTATCCTGAAATAGCTAAAAGAGCAGGAGTTCAAGGACGTGTTTTTGTTAAAGCTTTTGTTGATGAAAATGGAAGTGTGGTTAAAGTAGAATTGCTGAAAGGTATTGGTGCCGGTTGCGATGAGGCTGCTATGGAAGCAATAAAGAATACTAAATTTACACCCGGTAGACAAAGAGGTAAACCGGTTAAAGTTCAGGTCTCAATTCCAATCGTATTTAGACTTCAATAAATTGTAAGGCGCCCTTTGGCGCCTTTTTTGTTTTAAACATTCCCGCGGATTCCAATATTAATTTTGTGTTAATTGACCAGATGTAGTAAAAGTTTCAAAAGAATCTCTAAAAAATTGGTTATCTTCACTTGTTACGAAAAATAAAAATGATAACTAATAAAAATGCTCGAATTAAAGGGAATAGATTTTAGATATAACAACCCGGAAAGTTCTTTTGAATTAAGCAATATTAATCTTGAGATTTTTCCGGGTGAATTTGTTACGATTCTTGGTCCGAATGGTTCGGGTAAATCAACTTTGCTCAATTTAATCTCCGGTGAATTTCGAGCATTAAAAGGTGAGATTTTACTAAATAATAAATCATACTTAGAATACAAACGTAAAGATATTGCAAAGCGTATTTCTTTCGTTCCGCAAAAGTATTATTCTGTTTATCCTTTCTCGATTTATGAAATAGTTGCAATGGGCAGAACTCCTTACCTGAACTTTTTAGGATTTGAAAAAGAAGAAGATATTATAAAAATCAATGAGGCATTACAACTTGTCGGGATTGAACATCTGAAAAATTACAGTATTAACTCAGTATCCGGTGGTGAAGCTCAGCGTGCATTTATTGCCCGTGCAATTGTACAAGATCCCGAATTAATGCTTCTTGACGAACCAAACGCACACTTGGATTTGGAACACCAAATATCAATTTTTAATCTGCTGAAATCCTTAAACCAAGAAAAGAAACTGACTATATTAATGGTTTCGCACGACATTAACTTAGCCGCTAATTACAGTAAAAGAATGATACTTATGAAACAAGGAATAATTT
>DSBF01000319.1 GCA_011049495.1 Ignavibacteria bacterium | reverse complement strand
GAATTGCAAAGCGGACAAAATGTTGCGAGTATTGGAATTCCCGCTAAAGTGTCATTTGCAATTTCATGAACGGATAACATATTTAACGGATACGCCTTTGAAACTCCGTGTACTTCAAGAAACATAACCGGTTCTTTTTCAAAAAAACTTTTCAATCCTTCTTCCCTTCCAATAAATTTTGGATAGTTAAGAACCTGAAAACTTCCACGCGGTAAAACCACTGTTATTTCTGAAAGGTCAATAATAGTTTGCGTTGTATCAGTTTTCCAATTAAAGGGAATGTTTCTTGGATTTTGCATTTGACCCCACATCATAATTGGCAGTAAAAATAAAAGTAAAAGTAATTTGTTCATCATTTTTTCCTTTTGTTTAGTTGCTATGTTAATTTTACAACATAGTCTTTACCGAATGGAGAAGTGTAATCGATTCCTATTTTATTATAAGTTTCTTTTGGAATTCCAATATCACCTAAATATAATATACCGGTTTTATCAGGCTCGAGACCTTGCTTTGGTAATGCAAGCGTTAAAGTAGCAAAAGCGTTAATGTATTCACCGGGAGCTTCCCCTGTGTTTGAATCTACACCCGATGGAATATCGAGTGAAATTATTTTAGCCGAACTCGCATTACTCCATTTAATCATTTCTAACAAAATACCACGCGGTGCGCCGTTCAAATTATAACCAATAATTCCATCTAAAATAATATCCGGATTAGTTGAATGATAATCATCTATTGATAAAGTTATACCACCGGCATTATCAAAAATCTTCTTTTGGTATTGCGGAACTTCACCTAGTTTATTTTCATCAGCGAGTACAAGTTTTATATTAATGCCGTGATTAACGAGATGCCTAGCGGCACAAATTACTCCTCCTCCATTATTCCCTTTGCCTGCTAAAGCTAATATTTCTTTCTTATCTAAATCATCACCAAATAAATTAATTGTAAGTTGAGCCAAATTTCTTCCTGCATTTTCCATCATCTGCCAAAGATTAGGGCCTGTTTCCTCCATAGCTATACGGTCAACTTCAATCATTTGTTCGCGTGAAATGGCTTTCATTCTCAATTTTCCTTCCGTTTGAAAATATTTCAATTCTTTAACTCCATCTATTATTGTAATTCGAGAATATATGCATAATAAAGTTTTTTATTACTCTTCATCTAAGTTTGTGGAAGGTATAGAAACTATCTTATACTTCGTTATAAAACCACGACCATTTTTACCTTCATCAGCTATTAACAGATCACCAAGTTTGTTAAAGGTTATGCCTTCGGGCTGCTGATGATTTGCTTCCGGAAGAAACATTCCATTTAGAATTTTCCCGTCATTTGATAATTCAATAATACTCTGTTTGTTTGATGAAATAATAAAAAATGTTTCGCTTAACGGATGGTATTCTATTCCCGTAGGTTTAAACTCGCTGATTTTATACTTACTCTTAAGTTCTTTCAAAGAGATAACAAATCGAGGTTCCGGTATAAACTGTTTTGTAATAAGATTAAATGAATATACCGTTCTCATTCCGCTATATTTTTTGCCTGGGTACTCTTTGGAAGCCAACAAAAGTGAATTTGTCAAAGAGTCATAACACAATCCCTCGAATTCAAATTTTGAACTAAAGGCAGATCGATATATTGTATAATCAGAATACCTTTTATGGTCAGCCTCACTGAATTCATAAATATCACCATTGCTTACAAGCAGATAGAATTTATCATCAACAATTGCGATGTCTTCAAAATCTCGATATACTGCTTTCCACCCAATGAAAAAAAATTTTATAATCTTTTTATTATTAAAATCAATTTCATACACAGTTCCTTTTTCATCATTATGTGCAAATAATCTTCCCTCTGAGTTCAAGACTAATCCTGAAACTTCTTGTAATTGATTAGGCAACAAAAATGTTTCCGATTTGGAAAAATCAAATGATTCTAAAATAGACTGTGCCTTTGTAGGGACAACCGCAAAAATCAAAATGAGTAGAAGGAATAATATTTTTATGTAATTATCTAACAAAAGATATCTCATTGAATTTATCAACAAAAAATTAGAAACCCATTGCAAACTTTAATATAAAAGCGGTTAGTTCGTTCGACTTTGCCATCACAAATGAGACGTTTCCCGTTCTTTCAAGAAATGAAATCCATAAACCGCCACCATAAGTTGAGTGCCACTGATCAGAGTCTTCATTTTCGGCAAACACTCTCCCGCTTTCGATAAATGTTAACAGACCATATTGCCCTGGGATAATTAAATTCCATCTGCCGATATGAGTTCTTATTTCTGCTTGCCCAAAAATTGAAGCATCGCCGGAGAATCTTTCTCTTCTGAATCCTCGTAAATTATTAGTACCGCCTAAAAACTCCGCTTTAAAAAAAGGATATTTTCCCCAAAGTTTTCCGCCGCCGCTTCTAAATGCAAAAGTAGTTTTGCTTAAAAGATCTACTGTCATATATCCGCGGAGATCAAATTTCGCTTTATAAAACGTCTCCTCGTTATCCAGAAATTTAGGAAATAAGGAACCGCTTACTGATAAATAATATCCCTCTTGAGCATTATCAATATTATCCCTGCTGTCTACTTCAAAATTTAGTGACGAACTGAGAAGGTTAAATTTTCCCAGACCATATCGTTTGTAAAGAAAATCATTTAGTAAATTTTCATTATCTAATGATTGATGCTGATAGGAATAAGCAAATTCAAAACTGGTTGTGTTGTAAGGGAAAAGAGAAAAGTTAATTGAAGGCTTGAACTCAATTAATTTCTGTTGGAGTCTGTAAAAATTATCATTTTCAAGCTTAGCTGAATAACCTGTATTATTACCGTACCCAAAATATTTTGTTAAATTAAGCTCGGAAGCAATCAAATCTATTTTAACCGAAGTGTTTTTTATAACCGAATTAAAAATACCGCTGAGACTAAAATTAAAACTTTTGGGAACTGTTGCATAAGAGGCAAAAAAGTTCAACTGATAATCAAAGGGAGTAACTCTAAAACCATATTTATTTAGGGATAAAGAAGACCCCAAAATTACTCCGTTATCGGTATCGGATTCGAGGAAAGGACGGTAAACCCATCTGCTTATACGATCTTCCTGCAATGGTTCGTACTTTAGTTCGTCAGTTTCCGGTTCGATGTACTTCGAATTATCTACAACAGTACTTGGGCCTTGTTGGATTATAGTTTTCTTTCCGCTATCGTATATAAATGTTTTGTTTTGGGAGACTTTTACCGGCAAAAAACCCCACAGATAACCTTGAACTTCAGACTCATCAATAATTTCATCTTTTCCTCCACCCCCAATAATCCGTATTATTGGGCTGTTGTTTACAATTCCATTTACAACTGCTTTATCATCACCATCTTGAAGATAAATTCTTATTTCATTGGTTAGAGAATTTTCAAATAATTTATAAAAGAACGGTGTCCCTTTTTTTTCCCCACTATTTTTATCTCGCCTAAAAATACTTACTTCGGTATAATGATTATTTAACCTATTGATTTGTACATAATCATCTTTATCACTTGCTCTAACATCAACAACATTTTGAATCATTTTATAATATTCATCTGAAAAATTCGATAGCCATTTCTTACGAGATAATAATTTGTCTATAAGTTCGGCTCCAGCAATTTCAAATTGCTTCTGAGGAAGTTCATTAACGGCAGAGTGAATTAATTCATCTGACAATTTATTTATCAAAAAGGTTGTTACAGAGTCCCATTCCGGTTTAGTAATCTCAACTAAAAAGCGGCGATCCAGATGTCTTCCACTCCAAGTAATGTCGAGAACCGGAGGGTAATCATTTCCAAAATGATTTAATTGTGGAATATAATATTCCGCAATTGATGGTCCAATTCCATCGAACAAAGCAAAAGCTTGATCACGATCGCGGGGAATCGGATACCATAATTTTTCTTCATTTGTTTTTAATCGTGCCCACCGCCATTGATCAACGTGTCGATCCCAATCACCTAAAAAAACATCAACTAAGCGAGCTTTCAAAAACTCTTTTGAATTTACTTTCTCGTCACGTTCTTTTTCCAATCTATTCAAGAGCTTAAATGTTCCCATTATTTTCTCTGAACCGCCGAAACTAAGTTCTTCATCCGCATCATATTCGTCAGGATGGATTTCCATAGTTCCTAAAACACCCTTAAACTCATCGTAGAATTCACCAAGTTTATCATCGTCAGGCAAAACAACAATTTTGGGTAGAGACTGCATTATTCCAACTTCTCTTAAAATTGGGGCAACGATAATAGCTGCAAAGGGATTTGAAGAACTGATCTGATCTTGAAGCACATCAGCAGCAAAAGTTTCTTGCAAGTCTTTTGGTAAAACTGCGGCTGGGTCTTTATCAATAGATCTAAACTTCCATTGAAAACCATCAGCACCTTTGAAACGAAGAGATTTTGTTTGGAAGCCTCCTCCTCTTCTAATTGGTGTTAACCCGCCGGCAAATTTATTTAAATCGATGACCTCTACTTCTAACGGCATCACCCATAAATCTCGCCAGTGTTTTCCAAATATAAAATTATGGAACCAACCTGATTTGTAATTTTCACCGGGTATAACAGTTTTATATTCATTAGACTGATATAAACTATCCTCAAAATCTTGTGCGAAGCAAAGAGAGGAACTTAAAATTATGGCGGCAAAAATATTAATTAGTGAACGCATCATTTTCCTTTGCCAAATATTTATAAGTCTCTATTTGTGATCTAATTTTTATGGAAGTAGTTGAGTTTACAAACTGGTTATCCTGCGCTTCATTTATGATTCTGGCTTTTACATTATCTCCCATTTGGAATTCCAGAATTTTTCTTAAAGTTTCTTTGACTGATTTATCCGTGATTGGGAAAGCTATTTCAACACGTCGGTCTAAATTTCTTTTCATCCAATCTGCTGAGGAAAGGTAAATTTCTTCACTTCCACCATTCAAGAAATAATAAATACGGGCGTGCTCCAAATACCTATCAACAATACTAATGACTTTTATGTTTTCGCTTAACTCTTTAATACCGGGTACTAAACAGCAAATGCCTCTAACTATAATAATTATTTCGACGCCGGCATTTGATGCTTCATAAAGTTTTCTGATTATCTTTTTATCTTCCAAGCTGTTAAGCTTCAGAATAATTTTAGCAGGATTACCCATTTTAGCAAAGCTGATTTCTCGATTGATTTTTTTATTAAACTCTTTTCTCAAATTAAATGGAGCCACCAAGATATTATTGAATTTCGGTTTTTCTGATTTTTTAGATAAGAAACCAAATACTTTTTTTAGTTCTCCAACAATCTCATTATTTGAAGTGAATAACCCGAAATCACTATATAATCTTGCAGTGTCTTCATTAAAATTACCGGTTGATAAGTAAGCATAAATTTTATTATTACCCTCTTTGAGTTTACTTATTAAACAAATTTTTGCGTGGACTTTTAATCCGGGGAAACTGTAAAGAATTTTTATACCGGCTTTTTTTAGTTTATCTGCATTAATAAAATTAGGTTCTTCATCAAATCTTGCTTTAACTTCGACAAATACAGTTACTTTTTTACCCATTTTTGCAGCATCGATTAATGCGCCAATTATTTTTGAATTTGAAGCCGTTCTGTACAAAGTAATTTTAATTGATTTTACTTCAGGATCAACAGAAGCTTCATTCAAAAATTTGATTACATAATCATAGCTATGGTAGGGGTAATGCAGAAAAACATCCTTTTTATCAATCACATCAAACATCTTGTTTAATGTATCAAAATCGGGGACACTTAACGAAGGTTGTTTTTTATAAAGAAGCTCTTCAAGATTAAAAGTAGGGAAAGTAAACAAATCATTTAGATTATGGTATTCTCCGCCGGGAATTAGATCCTCTTTTTTAAGATCAAATTCTTTCCTAAGTATTTTAAGAAAATCTTTGGGAATTTTTGAATCATATAAAAACCTTGTTGGTGCACCAATATTTCTTTTATTTAGGGACTTTCTAATTTTCTCAAGCAAGTTACCTGAAAATTCGTCATCAATATACAGCTCGGCATCTCGAGTTAGTTTAACTGAGTAAAATTCTTCAACTTTATAGCCAGGGAATAAAGAACCTAAATTCAATTTTAAAATGTCGTCAAGAAAAATCACAAATCTCTTTTCGTTTTCTTCGGGTAATTCAACAAATCGCGGCAGTGTATCAGACGGGATTTTTACAATTGCATACTTAAATATTTTTCTTCCCTTTTTAGCAGCTTGGGAATTGTTTTTTTTAATTGTCGATAATTTGACCGCCAAATAAATTATTTTATTATTCAAAAAAATGTTCAGTCTCTTACCGGAAATTAAGGTCGGTTGTGTTAAAGGTCTGACATTCTGATTAAAATAATTAGCAATAAACTCAGTTTGACTTTTCCCAACTTTCTTAATGTTCAGCAAAAAAATATTATGAGTCTCCAACTCTAAAAATATTTCTTTAATTATTGTTCCGTATTCATTTTGCTGTTTATCAACTTCATCATAAATCTTTCTTAATAGAGAACTTAGTTTGGTATTTGATTTACCATTCATATTCAAAACACTTTTTATTGCCGCAACACGCACCCTGTAGAATTCATCTAAGTTAGAAGAGAAAATGGCTAAGAATTTAATTCGTTCGAATAAAGGAACAGTTTCGTTTTTTGCTTCTTGCAGAACACGATAGTTAAATGAAAGCCAGCTTAATTCGCGATTAGCATATTTTATTTTCGGCATTATTTTTTTCTTATAATAATTTCACGATAATTATGTTAAGGTATAAGTTGAGTATCAACTGGAGCAAAAAATATTGATATAGAAAAAGCGATCATTGAAATAATTATTCCATACATAAAAACGGTATAGGTAATTCTAAGCTTTCTATACTTTTCACCCAATACTTGTCCCAAATGATAATAATCTTTTATCATGCTGCTGTATAAGTAATCGCTGTCAGTAATCATCTCTTTCATACCCCACTCAAAATCTTCTAATTCCATATTGTGGAAATTTCCAAAAAATAAAAGATTCGTTCTTTTCGACTTTATATCGTCGTCAGTAAATTTTCCCGATGTAATTTTAGGTCTTGTAACCTTTATTGCCATAATAAGAGTAGACAAACTTACAATCGTAAGTATTGCTGCTGGTGGTATTAAGTAGGGATTTGCATCCAAACTCTTAGCTAGGAATGCAACAATTGCTGTAAGAATTAGAGTATTAACGCTAATCATAATGTTTGCCTTGCTATCCGCCATACTGCTAAATTCTACATGTGTGCGAATAGTGTTTCTAAACATAGTTTCAACGCCCCTCCCGACTTTCGTGCCTTTTTTTTCTTCTTTCTTTTCTTTCATCTTATTTTTCCATCTAATTGATATAAATGTTTTAATGCATTTTATATAGCAAAGAATACAATTATAATTTCTTCATAAAGTAAGTTGAATAGCTGGAATGAGAAAAAGAGAAAAATTTTTTCATCCATTCAATATAATTTATTTATTCAAAATTAAGACTAATAACAGCATTAACCCATTAATAATAATTAAAATGTTGTTGACAAACAAAGCTATTTAAATATGTTTTACTGAATTATTCTTTGTAATCAATTACAGTAAAAAACGTTTCATCATATTGTTTAATTGTTTAGGACTAATTCTTCATTTATATATTCAGCTTGCTCAATATCCCACTCTCCGTTCAGCATTCTATGAATGTAACAGTTATCTGCTTGCTTAATAAGTTCATTAATTTGCTCTTCAGTTAAATCGCCATCAATTGAGAGTTTTATTTTTACATTAGTATTCATTCCGCTTGGTTGACGTTTAACCTCTTGCTCCAAATAAGCATTAACTTCACCAATTTCCCAACCATTTTTTCTGGCAATAAATCTCACAGTTGTCACCTTGCACATTGCAAGTCCGGAAAGCACTAATTCAGTTGGGCTTAATCCCAGATCTGTTCCTTTGGATGAAATTGGTTCATCACCTACAATTGTATGTTTTCCATTTGAAATTATACTTTGATAACCTTCTGTAAGATTTTTAATTTTGATTTGCGCAGCCATTATCACCTCATTTTATTTAGTTTTCTAAATCTAAAATAAGAGTAATGGCTTTTGAATGATGTCAATTTTGCGACAGCTTAAACAATTGATATGCGATGTAAGTAGTAATTATTTGGTATGCTTAATGTCTATTATTCAATAATGTTTTTGAAGTAATTTTTTTTTCATCAGTTCCTCTACCAATTCCCTCCATTTATAGCGAAGTTCCTAAACCTAATTCAATCAGCATCGACTCCTCTTTAGAAAAACCAAATGTTGTATTAATTGTAAAATCTTTTCTCAATGGAATAACATATATTCCAAATCCATAGCCGTTATGCCAATTACTAGATATTGAGTTATTTTCAATTATTTGTCCGCTATTAAAGAATCCGGTAACTCCAAAATTCAAAGGTACAAAAGCATCTTCAATATCAAATAAAGACATTCTTAATTCAGTTTGATAAAATAGCATTCCCTCTCCTGTAAAGCGATTATTTCTAAAACCTTTTAAGTAATTATTTTGTCCAAGTGTAAATTGATGATAAAAAGGAATTTCTCCATAACTTTCACCACCGCCGGCTTTTAAGCCTAAAGTAACGGGTAACAATAATTTTGTTGAAATATATCCTTCAGCAATAACTGTTAATTTTCCATAATTATTGTTATCGAGATTTGTAATAAAGCCGTTACTATATTCTGTATATAAACGAGTACCAGAAGTTGGGAACGATGAATTATCTCTAAAATCAATATCCAAAGCTGTTATAGCCTCAACCAAATTAATTTTATCAAGTCCAATAAATTTTTCAGTACTAAAGATAGTATTATCGATATCCAGTTGTCTCTCATTATTTTCATAATTCAGTTTAATACTGAAAGAACTTACTTTCCAAAAATCTTTAATGATGCCCAAGGATAGCCCTTTGGAATTATATCTTGTTCTATAAAAATTATTAAGATATTTATTTTCGTCTTTTGGTGAATTATTTCCGAAGCCATAAAAATATGTGTAGGTTAAAGGATAATTATAATGCCCGCTTATTGTTAAATCCCAATTTCCTAACGTATGATGAAATCGTCCATTGTACTCAACTCCAAAACTAGCGGCAGTTGTTCCTGCAATTTTAAATTTATGTTTTGCACTATAATCCTTTTTATCAAAACTATGTGTTACAAAATCAATGCTAAAATTGAATATGAAACCATCATCGGCTCCATAAGAAATGTATGGCAATGGGAAATAAGTATTATAAGCAAATTTTGTTCTGTTGTAACTATATAAATCTTCATCAAAGGACTTGATAAAATCTACATTGTCATTCTCAGCCAATATTTTTGTTTTATTTCCTTTGTCATAAACTTCGATATGTGCCGCTGATTTATTAATTATGCTATCTTTGCCGGAGCCGCTAAAAATTCTGATATTTATTGAACTTTTATTCATTCCGGAAATATTGAAAATATCATTATCACCCAGACCAAATAGCCTTATTTCATCTGTTTCATCTTTGTAAAAAGTTCGGGAGTATAATAACCATTTGCCCTTATTACCATTTTCTATATTATACATTTCCACTTTTACGGTTCCATCTTCAATTACATTAATATCAAAATATTC
>DSBF01000475.1 GCA_011049495.1 Ignavibacteria bacterium | reverse complement strand
TTAGTAATAACCGGTTTTCTAATTTTAAATCAAATAGGCATTTCTCATTTTGCTTTTGTACCTCATCTTTCTGCCGTAAAGAAGTATGGAATGATGACAATCGATCCTTTCGGTTCGTATTTCAAATTACTTGTTGTTGTCTCTTCAATTTTAATAATTTTCTTCACAATAGCATCTAAGGAAGTAATTGAATTAAAAGAAAGACTTGGTGAATTTTATGCATTGATTTACGGGATGATACTCGGAATGCTGGTAATGATTTCGGCAAGCGATCTGATTTTAATTTACTTATCTCTTGAATTACTTTCACTTTCGTCCTATGTGTTAGCAGGATTCTTGAAACTTAGAGAACGCAGCAGCGAGGCTTCTCTTAAATATGTTATTTACGGTTCCGTTTCTTCCGGTTTGATGTTATTCGGTATTTCAATTATTTATGGACTTACAGGTAGTACTAATCTGTATGTTATCAATTCTTTGATACATGGACCACAGATAAATCTTTTTACGTTATCTTTCTCTTCAATTCTAATGTTTGTTGGTATAGGTTATAAAATTTCTGCTGCTCCATTTCATTTTTGGACACCGGATGTTTACGAAGGCGCACCAATTTCAATTACCGCATACTTATCTGTTGCAAGTAAAGCTGCCGGATTTGCATTGTTAATTAGGTTTATTCAAACCGGTTTTATTTCTTATGTAAGCGAAGATGGTTTTTGGACTTTAATAGAAGTTTTTGATTGGCAGGCTTTATTAGTTGCAATTTCAATTCTAACAATGACACTTGGTAATTTCTCTGCTCTTTGGCAGGATAATCTCAAACGAATGTTGGCTTATTCAAGTATTGCCCATGCCGGTTATATTTTACTTGGTATTGCTGTTCTTTCAAACCAAGGTTTAATTGCAGTACTTATTTATTTCTTCGTCTATATGTTGATGAACATCGGAGCTTTTTATGTCGTTATGCTAATTGCCAACAAAACCGGTTCCGAAAATATTGACGATTATGATGGACTGGGTGCTAAAGCTCCCTTCCTTTGTGTTGCTTTGGCAATATTTTTAATTTCATTAACCGGGCTGCCCCCCACCGCCGGATTCATTGCAAAATTATATCTTTTCATTGCTCTTATAGATGCGAACATGATTGTTGTTGCAATCATTGCATTATTAAATACTGTTGTTTCTCTTTATTATTATGTCCGGGTTCTTAAACACATGTACCTTACAAAATCAGATCGCGAACAAGAAAATATCACACCTTCATTTGGAAGTTTAGTTTATTTATTAGTTCTATTAATACCAATTCTATTTTTCGGAATATATTTCACGCCAATCGTTGAATTTGCGCGCTCTTGTGTTTCCTTACTAGGAATCTAATACTGCATTTCTTGACATTTTTACTTATTTTCAATAGTTTTATATCCGATAAAATTAGTCGTATTTATGTTAAAAATTGCAAAATCAGTCGAATATTCTATATTGGCTTTAAGATATATTGCTAAAAATGAAAATATGGAATGTGTAAGTACAAAAGAAATTTCAGAATATGAAAATATTCCCTATGACTTATTAGCAAAATTGATGCAAAAATTAGTTAAGCAAAATATCATTATTTCAAAACAAGGAAAGTTTGGAGGATATTTATTAAATATATCCCCTGAAAAACTTTCTCTAAATGATGTGATACTTGCATTGGATGAGAAAATTCAATTAACGGATTGTATGGTGGAAAATCCAACAAAAGAAGACTGTGCAAGATTTGAAAATTGCTGCCTAAGGAATCCATTAAGCAAAATGCAAGACAAAATTACCGAGTTATTCAAAAGTACCACTCTACAGGAAATCCTAAATTAAATTTGGAATAGACAATGAACTACTTAGATGAATTAAAAAATAATCAAGAGATTTTCTTCAATTTTATGAAAGAGAAGTATCATATTTTTTACAACTCAAACATTTTTGCACGCGATTTACAATATGCAATTAAACAATATTTTGAAAAGAAGGATATCAAAATTACTTATCCGATAGCTGAAGAATTAATGATAGAATTCAGCGGTTTTCTTGTTAGCAAAGGAGATTTAACTGAAATTAGTAAGAATGTTTGGAAAGTGAATTTTTTCAAACCGGAAATTGTTGAAGAAGAAACTCAAAAAGTAACAGAAGAAAAGGAATAATTATGAGTGAACATACAACCATGCAAGAAATACAAATTACTGATAAAGCAGCAGCTCAAGTAAAAAAAAATATGGATGAAAATAAAATTGAATCCGGTTTCGGACTTAGAGTTGGAGTTAAAGGCGGTGGTTGTTCGGGTTTAACATATCAACTCGGTTTTGATGGCGAACAAAAAGAAGGTGATACCATAATTGAAAAAAACGGTATTAAACTTTTTGTTGACGGAAAAAGTTTATTCTATCTAACCGGTACAGTTTTAGATTTTAGCGATGGTCTGAACGGAAAAGGATTTGTTTTTAATAATCCGAATGCAACAAAGACTTGCGGGTGCGGCGAGTCGTTTGGAGTCTAATTTAAAACAGGAGAACTGAGATGGACAGAAGAAAATTTATTTATTCACTAGGACTTGCCTCTGCGGCAATGTCGATTAACAAAATAAGTGGATTTACAAAATTAAATTCAATCAATAATAAAATGATAAGGAGTAATAATACTATGGCAAAATTCGAATTACCGGCATTACCATATGCTTTCAATGCTTTAGAACCGCATATTGATGCGAGAACTATGGAAATTCATCATGGGAAACACCATGCAGCTTATGTTGCAAATCTAAATAAAGCAATTGAAGGTACCGAAGCTGAAGGAAAATCTTTGGAAGAGTTGATGAACAATGTTTCAAAATATCCTGTCGCAGTTAGAAATAACGGTGGCGGACACTATAATCATTCCTTTTTTTGGACTATCATGGGTCAAAATAAAGGCGGCGAACCAACCGGCGATTTAGCTGAAGCCATAAACAAACATTTCGGTTCATTTGATGATTTCAAAAAAGAATTTTCCAATGCGGCTGCAACAAGATTCGGCTCCGGTTGGGCTTGGTTAATTGTAAAAGCTGATGGTACACTCGCTGTAACTTCAACTCCTAATCAAGATAACCCAATTATGGATGTTGCCGATGTAAAAGGTACACCGATCTTAGGTATTGATGTTTGGGAACATGCATATTACCTGCATTATCAAAATAGAAGACCGGATTATGTTGCCGCTTTTTGGAATGTAATTAATTGGGATGAAGTAGGAAAAAATTACCAAGCAACTAAATAATATTTACACTACTTTTTTCGTAAGCCCGATGTTGTAAAAACTTTCGGGCTTTTTTATATTACAAAAAAAAGTTAATCATGAAATCGATAATTCCCATATTTCCATTGAATCTTGTAATGTACCCGGATTCAATTTATCCTCTACATATTTTTGAAACTCGTTACAAAAAATTGATAAATTGGTGCAGAACGGAAAAGGAAGGTTTTGGAATTGTTACAAAGATTGATGAAAATATCTCCACAGTTGGATGTTATGTTGAAATTGTTGAAGTAATAAATGTATTTGAAAACGGAAGTTTGGATATTTTAGTTAGGGGGCGTGAGAGATTTCAAACTGTTTCTACTGAATTACATCCACACGGTTATATTGTTGCACATGTCCTCCCTTATTTTGACGACGAACACCATGCACCTTCACTTCCTATTGAGAATGATACGATATCCAAGTTTAAAAATATATTGGATCGAACAGAGATTAAGTTTGATGAAAGGTATTGGAAGAATTTTAATAAAGCACAAAACAAATCCTTCAAGATTGCTGAAAAATCAGGTATGAATTTAAAACAACAGCAAAATTTGTTATCACTTAGAAGTGAATCAGATCGATTGAAATTTCTATTTCAACATTTTCAAAAACTTGAAGAGTATTTAGATCGTGCAGAAGTACTCAAAGAAATTATTGCCGGGGACGGTTATATAAATTAAAAAAGGGATTATAAAAAAATCACAATCCCTTCCTCACAAAATTATTTCCTACAACTACTTTAATTATACTTACGAGAAATTTTTATTCTGTTAATTGCTCTTTTTAATGCTACTTCAGCTCTGTCTAAATCACAGTCGCTTTTGTGAGCCTTCAATCTTTCCTCGGCTCTTTTCTTTGCTTCTTCGGCTCTTCTAATATCTATTTCTTCCGGTGTTTCAAAACTTTCAGCTAAAACGAGTACTTTATTTTTTAATACTTCTACGGTACCGCCTCCAACAGAATAATGCTTTTCTTTTCCTTCAGAATCTACAATAGTTATTTCTCCTATTTCAAGTGAGCTGAGAATGGGAGCATGGTTAAATAATACCTGAAAAGAACCTAAAGTACCGGGAAGAGTTATCGACTTGATACTCCCTTCGTATGCTTTTTTTGAAGGAGTTATTACTTCTAAGTTAAGTTCTTTCATCAATTAGCTCATCTTTTTAGCTTTTTCTACAACTTCTTCAATTGTTCCGCAATACATAAAAGCTTGCTCCGGTATTGAATCATGCTTTCCGTCAACAATTTCTTTGAAGCTTCTTATGGTATCCTCAAGTTTGACATATTTGCCGGGGAAACCGGTAAACTGCTCTGCAACAAAAAACGGTTGACTTAAAAATCTTTGAATTCTTCTTGCTCTTCTTACTACAACTTTATCTTCTTCGGAAAGTTCATCCATACCTAAAATGTTAATTATATCCTGTAAGTCCTTATATTGCTGTAAGATCTCTTTTACAATTGTAGCAACTTGATAATGTTCTTTCCCGATTATTCCAGGCTCAAGTATTCTTGAAGTAGAATCGAGCGGATCAACCGCTGGATAAATACCAAGTTCGGAAATCTGACGGCTGAGAACTGTAGTTGCATCCAAGTGAGAAAATGTAGTAGCCGGAGCAGGATCTGTTAAGTCATCTGCAGGAACATAAATTGCCTGTACAGATGTAATAGAACCTTTATGGGTTGATGTTATTCTTTCTTGAAGTTCACCCATTTCACTAGCTAAGTTGGGTTGATACCCCACAGCAGAGGGCATACGCCCAAGAAGAGCAGATACTTCAGAACCTGCTTGAGTAAAACGGAAAATATTATCGATAAATAAAAGAACATCTCTTCCTTCTTCATCACGGAAATATTCCGCAATTGTTAGACCAGTAAGACCAACTCTTAAACGTGCTCCTGGCGGTTCGTTCATCTGTCCGAAAACAAGTGCTGTTTTATCCAATACACCAGATTCCTTCATTTCAAGCCAAAGGTCATTACCTTCACGAGTTCTTTCACCTACTCCGGCAAATACCGAATATCCGCCGTGTTCTTTTGCAATATTGTGAATCAATTCCTGAATAATAACAGTTTTACCAACACCGGCACCGCCAAATAAACCAGTTTTACCACCTTTCGAATAAGGCTCAATCAAATCAATAACTTTAATACCTGTTTCGAATATTTCCTGTTTTGTTGAAAGACTAGTGAATTTTGGCGAGTGTCTATGAATCGGATATCTTGTTTCAGCTTCAATTTCACCCAATTCATCAATTCCTTCACCAAGAACATTTATTAATCTACCAAGAGTTTTAGGACCGACCGGGATTGAAATTGGTCCGCCAGTATCGTACGCTTTCATTCCTCTCACTAAACCATCAGTTGAATCCATAGCAACAGTTCTTACCCGGTTTTCACCGAGATGCTGTTGAACTTCAACTATTAATTCTTCTTTTTCACCTTCCAAACTTTCACGAGGAATTTTTATTGAATTGTAAATTTTGGGGAGTTTTCCTTCTTCAAAATCAATGTCAACTACCGGTCCAATTACCTGGACAACAATTCCAGTATTACCTTCCATTTTTCTCCTTTAGATAAATAAATATAAGACTACAAAATTAGGTAAACGTTCTTAATATTTCAATCAATTTCCCCTATTAATTTTAGACAAAAACAATAAAAAACCCGCTAAAAATCAATTCAGCGGGTTTCTTGAAACCAATTTGGGAAATTGTCTATGCGGTTACTTCTTCAACCAATTCCATTCCTCTGCGCAGGGCTTTTTCATTAAGAGGAATTAAATGATGATAACGTTCCGGTAAAACTTTACTTAACCCGGCTAATACGTTATCAAATTTTAATATTGGCTTTTTCTTAAGAAACGCTCCTAAGATAATCATATTCATCACTTTTGGATTTTCAAGTTTTGTTGCTTCATTAGCAGCTTCAATAGGAACAATTTCAACATCAGTTCTTGTCGGAGGTTTTAAAGCAGTAGAACTTTCATAAATAAGCAAACCCCCGGGTTTAACAGCTGCTTCAAATTTGTCTATTGAAGGTTGATTCAAAGCAATAACTGTATCGAATTTTGTAAGAATAGGCGAACTAATTTTTTGATCACTAATAATTGCTATACAGTTAGCAGTTCCACCCCTCATTTCAGGTCCGTAAGACGGCATCCAGCTAACTTCTTTTTCTTCAACCACACCGGAGTAACAGAGAATTTGTCCCATGGACAAAACACCTTGTCCCCCGAATCCTGATATAATTATTTCTTCAGTCATTATTGATCCTCCTTCTCTGGTACTTTAAGATCGCCAAGCGGATAAAAAGTGAACATATGTTCTTCCATCCATTTATTTGATTCGACCGGTGTCATTTTCCAGTTAGACGGACAATTAGAAACAACCTCAACGAAAGATAATCCCTTTTCTCTCTTTTGATATTGGAAGCCATTTAGAATAGCTTTTTTTGCTCTTCTAACATTTTTAGGGTTGTTTACAGCAACACGAGTACAATAATAGACTCCGGGTAATTGAGCAATCAATTCAGTAATTTTTAATGGATTACCCATAACTTTAACATCTCTTCCAAACGGTGTTGTGGTAGTTTTTATTCCTTTCAAAGTAGTTGGCGCCATTTGACCGCCCGTCATTCCGTAAATACCATTATTGATAAATACAATAAGAATGTTTTCACCTCTGTTACAAGTATGAAGCGTTTCGCCGGTACCGATTGCTGCTAAGTCACCATCTCCTTGATAAGAGAAAACATATTTTTCCGGTAGTACTCTTTTAATACCAGTAGCAACGGCTGAGGCACGACCATGAGCTGCTTCCGTCATATCAATATTCAAATAATTGTAAGCAAAAACTGAACAACCAACGGGGGCAACACCAATAGTATCTTCTTGAATACCAAGTTCGTCAATAGCTTCAGCTATCAATCTATGAGCAACTCCATGTCCGCAACCGGGACAATAATGCATCGGAGTATCGAGTAAAGTATCGGGTTTTTCATAAACAAGGTTATCGTTAATACAGATACTTTCTTCGGCAATTACTTCTTCGTAATGCTTTTCTTCTTCGATCATTCTTTTTTCATTCATGCCGGAACTCCCACAAATTTTTCTTCAATTTTTTCTAATATTTCTTCCGGAGAAGGAACAACACCACCCATTCTTCCGTGAAATTCAACAAATACTTTTCCTTTGACCGCAAGTCGAATATCTTCAACCATCTGACCTGCATTCATTTCTACATCAAGTATGCCTTTTACCTGATTTGTATAACTATCAATCTGTTTATATGGAAACGGGAAAAGTGTTTGCGGTCTAAAAACACCAACTTTCATTCCTTTTTCACGTGCAAGCATTGCAGCTTTTTGACAAATTCTTGCAACCAATCCAAAAGCTGTAATCATATACTCAGCATCTTCCATAGCAAATTCTTCAAACCTAATTTCTTCTTCTTCAATTTTTTTGTATTTCGCTTGAAGATGTAGATTAATTTCTTCCATTTTATCCGGTTGAATATGTAATGAAGTAATAACATTTCTTTCACGATCTTTTGTTTTGCCGATAGTAGCCCACTTTTCAATACCTTTAACCGTTTCTCTAGGTAGTTGCTCAAACAATTCAACTTTTTCCATCATCTGTCCCAATGCACCATCAGTTAACATCATTACAGGATTACGCCACTTGAATGCTAAATCAAATCCGAGTTTAACATAATCAACCATTTCCTGAACTGTTGAAGGAGCCAACACAATCATTTTATAATCACCATGTCCACCACCTTTTACGGATTGAAAATAATCACCTTGTGATGGTTGAATAGTTCCTAACCCGGGACCACCTCGAACCACATTTACTAATAAACACGGTAACTCTGCACAAGCGATATAAGAAATACCTTCCTGCATTAGACTGATTCCCGGAGATGAAGATGAAGTCATAACTTTTTTACCTGCACCAGCCGCACCATAAATCATATTAATTGCAGCAATTTCACTTTCAGCTTGAAGAATGACCATACCGGTTTTTTGATTAGCAAAGTTGGTTAAGTATTCCATTACTTCAGATTGCGGTGTAATCGGATAACCGAAATAAGCATCGGCACCGGCTCTAATAGCAGCTTCTGCCATTGCTTCGTTACCCTTCATTAATTTTAGTTCTTTTTTCATTCGCTCACCGTAATATTAATATCTTTAGAAACATTTGAAATTGTCGCAAGGTGTTCTTTTTTCTTTTCTACCCTGCGGTATACTTTTATAATTCCTTCGGGACAGACTAGTGCACAGTTTGTACAACCTGTACAATTATCTTCAATCTTAACAATGTAATGATACCCTTTACTGTTAATCTTGCGTGAAGCTTCAAGAGAATCTTGTGGGCAAGCAACGACGCATAATTCGCATCCCTTACATTTCTCGATATCGATTAGTATATCCCCTTTTACTTTTGCCATAAGTACCTCTTTTGGTAAATAGTATAATTAGTCTTTTTTATTTCAGAAACTAAACACTTATTTTATAGCAGAGAACGTACCAAAAAAACAAAAGAATAAATTTCGTTTAAGTCATTTAATAACAATTTTTTATGAAAGAATATTCGAAATTTCCAGATTTGAGAAGGTTTTTTCTATTATGTAAAAATTGAGAAATAAATTAGAAACTATACAGGAAATTGAGAACTTTTTTAATAGCCAAAGTAAGGTTACTTATTCATATATTAAATCAACCTAGCGTGCTTATCTGCATGATATGAACTTCTTATAAGTGGAGATGATTCTACTGCTTTGAAACCTAACTTTATTCCGAATTCTTTGTATTCTTTGAATTCATTAAGAGTTACAAATCTATCAACCGGTAGATGGTTTTTTGTCGGCTGCAAGTATTGACCTATAGTCATTATATCACATCCATGATTAAACAAATCTTCCATTAATTCCAATACTTCTTCTTTTTTCTCACCTATACCGACCATTATACCACTCTTAGTACGTAAACCTCTACCCTTGAACCAACGTATTAATTCTAAACTTCTCGAATATTTTGCTTGCGGACGTACGGCATGATATAATCTATTAACAGTTTCTAAATTGTGATTAAGAATATCAGGTGGTTGCTGCATAATTATTTCAAATGCATGTTCTTCACCTTTGAAATCCGGTATCAATATTTCGATCGTAGTTTCCGGCATTTTTTCACGAATTAGCTTATTAGTTTCAGCAAAAATTGATGCACCGCCGTCCTTTAGTTCATCCCGGTTTACGGAGGTAATAACAACATGTCGAAGCTTTAATTGCTCTACAGATTCGGCAACTCTTCTTGGTTCATCCAAATCAAGTTCTGTAGGGAGCCCAAGTTTAACATTACAGAAACCACAGCTTCTAGTACAAGTATCTCCCAAAATCATAAATGTGGCTGTTCTAGCATTCCAACA
>DSBF01000125.1 GCA_011049495.1 Ignavibacteria bacterium | reverse complement strand
GTATAATTAACATTGGTTTTGAGTTTCTATTCTCAATATTAAGAGTAAAAGACTCATTTTTCTTAAAGAATTACGATAAATAGTCTGATTATAGTCGAAATATTGGATTTTTGAAATAAATAAGCAGATATAGTACTTTTAATTATGGCTCAATATTTGTTTTTGTCATTATAAACAATCAAGAATAATTCGTTAACATAAATAAAATACAGGTATGCTTTATGGGCAGAAAAATGATAACAATTGATGGAAATGATGCTGCTGCTTATGTAGGATTTCACAATAGTGAAGTAATAGCCATTTATCCGATTACACCTTCTTCTGGAATGGGTGAACTTTCGGATGCATGGGCTGCGGCGGGTAAAAAAAATATTTGGGGTACGGTTCCCCTTGTTTCCGAATTGCAAAGTGAAGGCGGCGCTTCCGGTGCCGTACACGGTGCATTACAAACCGGAGCATTAACAACAACATTTACCGCATCTCAAGGTCTACTTCTGATGATCCCAAATATGTACAAAATTGCAGGTGAATTAACTCCAACAGTATTTCACGTGTCAGCTCGTTCCTTAGCTGCATCTGCATTATCTATTTTCGGTGATCATAGCGATGTAATGGCAGCGAGACAAACGGGATTTGCATTTCTTGCTTCAGGTTCAATCCAAGAAGTTATGGATTTAGCAGCAATTGCTCATAAATCTACTCTTGAATCAAGAATTCCTTTTGTTCATTTCTTTGATGGTTTTAGATCATCTCATGAAATCAATAAAATAGAACAACTTACGGTAGAGGACCTAAAGTCACTAATTGATGAAAAATTTGTCCATGCACATAGAATGAGAGCTTTAAATCCCGAAAAACCTTTTATTCGCGGTACAGCTCAAAATCCTGATGTATATTTCCAAGGACGTGAGACAGTAAATAAATTCTATGATGAATGTCCCGATGTTGTTCAAAACGCGATGAATAAATTTGCAGAGTTAACAGGAAGGCAGTACAGATTATTTGATTATTACGGTGCTCCCGATGCAAAACGTGTTGTTATTTTAATGGGCTCCGGAGCAGAAACAGTTCAAGAAACAGTTGATTATATGAGCGAAAAGCTTGAAGAAAAAGTTGGTGCAATAAAAGTTAGATTGTATAGACCCTTCTCAGTAAAACATCTTATGGATGCATTACCATCAACAGTTGAAAAAATTGCTGTACTTGACAGAACAAAAGAACCCGGTGCAATCGGCGAACCTCTTTATCAAGATGTTGTTACCGGTTGTGTAGAAGCATTGAATAACGGTATTGCACCTTTCAAATCAATGCCTAAAATTGTCGGTGGTCGTTACGGTTTATCTTCAAAAGAATTTACACCTTCTATGGTAAAAGCTGTATTTGATGAATTAAAGAAAGATGAACCAAAAAATCACTTTACAATCGGGATAAACGATGATGTAACTTTCACAAGCTTAGATTTTGACCATGATTTTATCATTGAAGGAAAAGATGTTTTTAGAGGAATGTTCTTCGGGCTTGGTGCCGATGGAACTGTTGGAGCAAATAAAAACTCGATTAAAATTATCGGTGAAGAAACTGAGAATTTTGCTCAAGGCTACTTTGTTTATGATTCTAAAAAATCAGGTTCTACAACAATTTCGCACTTAAGATTTGGTAAGAAACCGATACATTCCACTTATTTAATTCAGAGTGCAAATTTTGTCGGTTGTCATCAATTTACTCTGTTGGAAAAATTTGATGTTCTGGAAAAAATTGTTGAAGGTGGAACTTTTCTTCTAAATAGTCCATACGGCAAAGATGAAGTATGGGATAAATTACCGAAAAAAGTTCAGCAAGAAATTATTGATAAGAAACTTAAATTCTATTCAATTGATGGATATGAAGTTGCTAATTTAACTGGAATGGGAGCAAGAGTTAATACAATTATGCAGACTTGCTTCTTTGCAATATCCGGGATTCTTCCAAAAGACGAAGCAATAAATAAAATAAAAGAAGCAATTAAGAAAACCTATGGCAGTAAAGGCGAAGAAATAGTAAATAAAAACTACAAAGCTGTTGATCAAACACTTGAGCACCTTTATGAAATTAAAGTTCCGGAAAGTGTTACAAGTTCAATTGAACTTCCTCCGATTGTTTCCGATAAAGCTCCGGATTATGTGAAAAATGTCCTGGCTAAAATTATGGAAGGAAAAGGTGATGATATTTCTGTTAGCGGAATGCCAATAGACGGGACTTTTCCTTCTGGTACAACCAAATGGGAAAAACGAAATATAGCATTATCGGTTCCTGCATGGGAAGAGGATTTATGTATTCAATGCGGTAAATGTGCTATGGTTTGTCCTCATGCTGCAATTAGGATAAAAGCTTATCCTAAATCTTATACAGAAAATGCACCTGCTACATTTAAATACATGGAAGCAAAGGGTAAAGAATTTACAGATATGGCTTATACTATCCAAGTTGCTGTAGAAGATTGTACCGGATGCGAAATATGCGTTGAAGTCTGTCCCGCAAAAGATAAAAAAGAAACAGGTAGAAAAGCTCTCAACATGGTTCCGCAACTTCCAATTCGTGAACAAGAAAGAGAAAACTTTGAGTATTTCTTAGAATTACCCGAATATGATAGAAGAGAGCTAAAAATCAATACTATTAAAGGAAGTCAATTCTTAGAACCGTTGTTTGAATTTTCCGGTGCTTGTTCGGGCTGTGGTGAAACTCCTTATGTAAAATTAGTTTCACAATTGTTTGGCGATAGAACAATGGTAGCAAATGCAACCGGTTGTTCATCAATATACGGCGGTAACTTACCCACAACCCCATGGACTACCAATAAAGATGGTCGTGGTCCCTCTTGGTCAAATTCATTGTTTGAAGATAATGCAGAATTCGGTTTTGGTATGCGCTTAGCCGTTGATAAAAATAATGAATATGCAAAAGAACTATTGTTAAAATTAACTGATACGATTGGTAAAGATCTTGTTGAACAACTTATTTCTGCTGATCAAAGTGATGAAATGGGTATTTATGAACAAAGAGAAAGAGTCGCCAAACTAAAGGAAATACTGGAGAAAGATGGTTCTGATGAAGCTAAGAATTTATTAGCTGTCGCGGATTATCTAATCAAGAAATCAATTTGGATTATGGGTGGCGATGGCTGGGCTTACGATATCGGTTTTGGCGGTTTAGATCATGTCCTTGCATCAGGTAAAAATGTAAATATTCTTGTGCTTGATACAGAGGTTTATTCAAATACAGGCGGACAGATGTCTAAAGCTACAGGTATGGGTGCAGTTGCTAAATTTGCAGCTGCAGGTAAAACAATCGCTAAGAAAGACCTCGCTCAAATGGCAATGAGTTACGGCAATGTTTATGTCGCACAAATTGCAATGGGTGCCAATGATCTTCAAACTCTAAAAGCGATTCTTGAAGCCGAAGCTTATGATGGTCCTTCTTTGATAATTGCATACAGTCATTGTATTGCACACGGAATTAACATGGCAAAAGGTATGGAAAACCAAACGCTTGCTGTTGAGAGCGGACACTGGCCTTTATTCAGATTTAATCCCGATTCGTTAAAAGAAGGTAAAAATCCGTTGAAGTTAGATTCGAAAGCTCCGAAAGTAAAATTAGAAGATTATTTCTATAGAGAGACAAGATATAAAATGTTGACAAAATCTCATCCTAAAGAAGCAAAAGAACTACTTAAAATAGCTCAAGAAAATGTGCTTAAAAAATGGAAACATTATGAACAACTTGCTGCAATGGATTATTCTTTTAATGGAAATGATAATGAGGAAGAGAAGGCAAATTAATTGATAAAATCAGAATCCGGCTTAAGCCGGGTTCTGTTATGTTATTAAGAAATAAAATTGAAAAATAAATTGGAGTAAACAAATGGATCTATCAACAACTTATATGGGATTGAAACTCAACAACCCTATTGTACCTTCAGCTTCGCCGCTTTCCGAGAGTGTTGATTCCGTGAAAAGAATGGAAGATGCAGGTGCTGCCGCAATTGTTTGTTACTCACTTTTTGAAGAACAAATAACTCATGAATCCGGAGAATTAGACCATTATTTATCATACGGAACGGAAATGTATGCCGAAGCTACGTCTTACTTTCCCGAACAGGAAGAATTTAAATTAACACCATACGAATATCTTGATCATATTGCTAACCTTAAGAAAGCTGTAAAGATTCCGGTAATCGGAAGTTTGAACGGAGTAAGTACAGGCGGCTGGATTAAATATGCAAAAAATATTGAAGATGCCGGTGCAGATGGATTGGAATTAAACGTCTATTACATTCCCACAAACCCGAATTTAGCCGGTTCGGAAATTGAAAATATGTATATAGATACTCTTAAAGCTGTTAAAGAAAATGTAAAGATTCCGGTTGCTGTAAAATTAAGTCCGTATTTTTCTTCGATGTCTAATATGGCAAAAAGACTGGATAAAGCCGGTGCAGATGCTTTGGTTATGTTTAACAGGTTTTATCAACCGGATTTTGATCTGGAAAAACTTGAGGTCGTTCCAAATTTAATGCTAAGTACAAATTGGGAAATGAGATTACCTTTAAGATGGATCTCCATATTATATGGAAACATAAACGCAAGTTTGGCTTTAACAAGCGGCGTTCATTCATCCGAAGATATAATTAAGGTTATGATGGCTGGTGGTGATGTTGCTCAGATTTGTTCGGAATTATTAATGAAAGGTACTAGCAGAATCAAAGATTTACTCGAAGGTGTGGAAAACTGGATGAGAGAAAATGAATACGAATCGATTGATATGATGAAGGGAAGCATGAGTCAAAAGAAAGTTGGTGAACCCGCCGCTTTTGAAAGAGCTAATTATATGAAAACACTTCAAAGTTATAAAACACTTCTTTAATTTTCAGTCAATCCCCGGGGTGTAAAAATTCCCGGGGATTTTTTTATCCTTATTTTTATTTATCGTCACTAACCAATATATTACTCCGCATCTTATTTTTACCTGAATCGTTTTTTTAATAATTCTATCTAATGTTTAGATGCAAGAAAGGATTTATTCGATGAACACTATTTTAAAAATATTTTTATATACGTTGTTAACCGTATCGCTTGTTGCTAACGAATTAACCTGGCAAAAATTTGAAGATGCTCTTAATTCTGCAAAACAAGACGATAAAATTTTACTTGTCAGTTTTTATACAGATTGGTGCGGGTGGTGCAGGAAAATGGATAACGAAACTTACACTAATGATGAAGTCAAGAATTTACTTAATAAAGATTTTGTTACAGTGAAAATAAATCCGGAAAAATCTGGTACAATAAATTTGCCTAGTGGAACAATCACTTTTAAACAATTAGCATCAGAACTCGGTGTTAGAAGTTTTCCTTCGACTGCATTTCTTACAAGTGAACTATTATTAATTGATGTAGTGCCGGGGTATTATGAACCTTCTAACATGAAAACTCTGTTAAATTTTATGTCGGATGGTTTATTTAAAAATTTATCCTTTCAAGATTACCAGCTTTTCACCGAGGCAAAAAAACTAAACGAAACCAATCCATCGCACAAATTGAATTATGTAATAGGATATTTCCAACTAACCTTTTTTGATGACAAAGAAGCTGCTTATAAAAATTTTGAAACAGCATTAAATAAAGATTTAATTACGAAAGAAATTTATGCGGCTTTACATTTTGCTTCTTCCGAAAATTCTAATAAATCTAAAGAATGGTTGAAAAAAGCTGAATCACTCGGTTACACGGAAAAATCAGAATTGGATGAACTGGTAATAAATTTCGTAAAAGAAATTTTTGCTACAAGATAATAAATTCGTGATAGTGCATATTTAATTTCCCTTCACTATATTGTTCCTCAATTATTTGAATCTCACCTCAGGGGCTAAATGAAAGAAAGTTATCACAAATGGTATTCGCAGTGGATACAGGAAGATTTCGAATTACTTGTCTTCGGAGAAAAAGGAATTCCTCTCATCCTATTTCCCAAATCCAAATCAAGATATTATGATTTTAAAGATTTCGGAGTAATAGAAAGTATAAGAAATTATATAGAAGATGGATTAATAAAAGTTTATTGTCCGGATTCTTATGCAATGAAAAGCTGGATGAATTTCTCGATTGAACCTTCCGAACGCGTAGAACGTTATCTTAATTTTGAACAGACAATTCTACATGATATTGTAGGTTTTGCCAATTACGAAACCGAGGAATCTAAAATTATTTTCGGGGGATTTGGTCTTGGCGGATATCATGCACTTAATATTGTGCTAAAATATCCTGACATTTCCAAAGGAGTATTATCAATTTCGGGCGAGTTTGAGGTGAAAAGTTTTATTCAAGGTCATTTTGATGAGCAAGCATATTTTAATAGTCCTCTCGATTATCTTTTCGGTTTAACCGATGAAAAATACTTAAAACGTTATAACGAGAATAAAATTATTTTGAGTTCGGGAACACCTGATAATTCGTTTGAACAGAACAAATATATATCCAAACTATTATTCGAAAAAAATGTCAATCATCTTTTCGATGTGTATCCTTTCAAACTAAATACATTCGACGATTGCAAATTAGTACTGAACAATAATCTTCATTACTTTTTAAATGATCATTAAAGGGTAGAGTTATGAAAAAAATTGGAATTTTATTTGGACAGGAAAATACGTTTCCTCAAGCATTTGTTGATAGAGTCAATTCAAAAAATGAAAACGGAATAATTGCCGAGTTTGCAAAAGTTAATAAAGTAATTCAAGGTGAACCGACTGATTATGCGGTTATAATCGATAGAATTTCACAGGATATTCCGTTTTATAGAGCTTATCTGAAAAATGCAGCTTTATCCGGAACTGCAGTTATTAACAATCCTTTTTGGTGGAGTGCCGACGAGAAATTTTTTAACAATGCACTAACGACGCGCTTGGGAGTTCCGGTTCCTAAAACCGTTTTGCTTCCTTCGAATCAACACCCGCCTGATACTAATGAATTCTCGATGCGTAATTTGGAGTATCCATTAGATTGGCAGGGAATATTTGATTATGTCGGATTCCCGGCTTTCTTCAAACCGTTTGCTGGTGGTGGTTGGAAGAATGTTTATAAACTTGAAAACTCCGCTGACTTTTTCAATGCTTATCATGAAACAGGTCAGCTTGTAATGATGCTTCAAGAAGCAATTGATTTTACAGATTATTTCCGTTGTTATTCGATAGATAGACGTGATGTGAGAATAATGCAGTACGATCCGAAACAACCGCATCATTTACGGTATGTAAAAAATCCCAAACCGGTTGAAGAAAAATTATTAAAAACAATTGAAGAGTATGTCCTAATTCTGAATAATGCGCTTGGCTATGATTTCAATACAGTTGAATTTGCTGTTAGAGACGGCATCCCGTACGCAATAGATTTTTGTAACCCTGCACCCGATGCAGACTATCATTCGGTAGGCGACGAAAATTTTGAATGGGTTGTTGAAACTGCAGCTAATATGGTTATTCGTAAAGCTAAGGTTCATAAGGATGGTCAAAATAATTTAACTTGGGGAGATTTTATTACTTCCTATACATCCGGGAAAGCAGTAAAACCGAATAAAAATAAAAATGAGTAATTATTATGGCTAATGATAAATTATTCACAATTGGTATAGAAGAAGAATTCCAAATAATAGACCCCGAAACGAGAGAATTAAAATCTCATATTCAGCAATTACTTGATGAGGGAAAAACAATCCTTAAGGAACATGCCAAAGCCGAAATGCATCAATCTGTAGTTGAGATCGGTTCGAGCATTTGCTATAACATCCACGAAGCTAAAGATGAAGTAAAAAGATTGCGGAGATCATTAAGAGAAGTTGCTGCTCGACAAGGATTAGTAATTGGTGCTTCCGGTACACATCCGTTCAGTAAATGGGAAGATCAGGAAATTACAAATCGCGATAGATACCAGGCAGTAGTTGAAGAAATGCAGCAAGTCGCCCGTGCAAATTTAATTTTCGGTTTACATGTTCACATCGGTATTGATGATAAAGAAAGAGCTATCCATATTATGAATGCAGCAAGATATTTTCTCCCTCATATATTTGCACTTTCAACCAATTCGCCTTTCTGGAAGGGGAGAAATACAGGTTTCAAATCTTACCGTTCAAAAATATTCGATAGATTTCCCAGAACCGGAATCCCGGATCATTTTAACAGTCACAGCGAATATCTTTTATATGTAGACCTTCTTGTAAAAACCAAATGCATAGAAGACCCGAGTAAAATATGGTGGGATATTCGTCCGCATCCAAAATATCCGACACTTGAATTTCGTATATGCGATGTTCAAATGAAAGTTGAAGAAACAATTGCAATTGCAGCACTAATTCAAGCAGTGGTTGCTAAGCTATATAAATTGATAGACCAAAATTTGGGATTTCGTTTATACAGAAGGCTAATGATTAATGAAAATAAATGGCGCGCCTCCCGTTACGGTGTAGAAGGAAAATTAATTGATTTCGGTAAACAAAAGGAAGTTCCTACTCGTAATCTTGTTAGTGAACTTTTAGAATTTGTAGATGATGTTCTCGATGAACTTGATAGTCGCGAAAAAATTAAATATGTGAATAACATTTTAGATAATGGTACTGGAGCCAAAAGACAACTGAAAATATTTGAAGAAACACAAAGTCTTGAAAAAGTTGTTGATCATATCATTGAACAAACTAATCTAAATCTTGATTAATTATGATCCCCGAAATAAGGAAGAAATACAACGTTGATTTTACTCAAACTAAATATCAAAATTTTTTAAACGATATTTGGAGAAAAACCGGCGGTGAAGTTGATTTTAGAATCTGTGAAACACCACTATTTATTGACGATAACCTAAATAAAAAATTAATTGAAGCAGCAGATGAAATTATTTCTTCGATTGATTCCAAAGAGTTTAGAGAAAACAGTCAATTAGGTTTACCGGAAAAATATAGAGTTTCAAATGAAACAGAAAATCCATTATTCCTTCAAATTGATTTTGGAATTACTAAGAATGAAACGGGTGATTTCGTCCCAAAGTTGATTGAACTGCAAGGCTTTGCATCTATCTATATGTATCAAGCATTTTTAAGTAAAATTTATTTGAAACATTTTGAAATCGGAGAAGAATTAACTTCTTTTTATAGCGGATTTAATTATGACTCATATGAAGATTACTTTAGAAAAATTATTCTAGGCGATTCTGATCCGGAAAATGTAATACTACTTGAAATAGACCCGCATAATCAAAAGACAAGAATTGATTTTTATTTAACAGTTGAAAACTCTGGATTATCGATAGTTGACATTAGGGATTTAGTCGTTAAAGGAAACAAATTTTATTACAAAAAAAACGGTAAAAAAATCCCCGTTGAAAGAATTTACAATCGAGTTATTTTTGACGAATTGGAACGAAAGAATATTGAAATCAATTTTGATATGCATAAAGACATTGACGTTACCTGGCTTGGTCACCCAAATTGGTTTTTCAAAATAAGTAAGCATAGTCTGCCGATGATAAAAAGTAAATACGCACCAAAAAGTTTTTATCTCGATCAGCTGAATAATTATCCGGATGATTTAGAGAACTATGTGCTCAAACCATTATATTCCTTTGCCGGTTCTGGCGTTGAAGTAGATGTTTCTCTTGAAATGCTTTCCAATATAAATGATAAACAAAATTATATACTTCAGGAAAAAGTTGAATATGCTCCTTTAATCAATACTCCGGAAGGG
>DSBF01000533.1 GCA_011049495.1 Ignavibacteria bacterium | reverse complement strand
GGTGAAATGAAGAAAATATTTTTACTGTTCTTTTTTGTAACCTGTTTATTTGACCAAGCATATTCGGATAATGCGGCAAACCACCCTGGTTTCTGGATAAGTGGATCAAATGGAGGTACTGGTTTTCTTGCTTGGAATATTCAAAGTAACGATGATGGTTTGAACTTTTTTGCCGGAAATTTTTTGGGAAACTCAACATGGGGTTCTGGAGATATAAATACCAGCGAAACTTCATTTGCTTTGTATGCAAATCCCGGAGGTGCATATGTTAATGCAGACAGAGCTTTTAGCGAAGCTTTACCAAGTGGAAGTTCATTGACTTTTCTATTAGGCATAAACCTTGATAATGGAAATAAGGGATTTTATCTGTATGCAGGAACTCAATGTGAAGTGTTTAATTTTAATGTCAGATCAGGGGGTAATGTATCTTCAGCCAATGCAATGTTAACTCCCGGTGATGGAAGATATGATTGGGGTGGTAATGATGCAGTAATTGAGGTTTTAATATCTGTTCTTACTGCTACAAGTTTTTCTTATACGATTTCCAGAACTTCCTCTGCGGGTTTTCAGGGGACTTTATTTAGTGGGACAGTTTCAGATTCGACGCAATTATTAAGTGGATTAAGGTTTTATAATTCAGGAACAGCAGATGGTTCTCCTCAAAATTATTTATGGATCAATTCATTAAGTGGAGATAATAACGCTCTCCCTGTTGAACTAACATCCTTTACTGGTGAATTAGTGTGGGATGCAGTTAAACTAAACTGGCAAACAGCTACTGAAGTAAACAACTACGGTTTTTAAGTTCAAAGGACAAAGGAAAAAGTTCAAAGTGAAAATCAATGGGAAGAGATTGGCTTTGTTCAAGGGCACGGTACAACAAATTCACCCAAAAGTTATTCATTTATAGATCCCCTTAATCTTAATCTTGATCTTAATCATAATCTTACTCGCCTTGATTACAGATTAAAGCAAATAGATAATGACGGCACGTTCGCATATTCAAAAATTGTAACTGTTGATTTAACAACAATCACAAGTGTTGAAGATGATGTTATTTATCAATTTTCTTTGGAGCAGAATTACCCAAATCCGTTTAACCCAACAACAACAATAAAATTCACCATCCCCGGTGTAGGGGACGAAAATTTTCGTCCCCTACTCACTACAAAAAAGATGATATTGTTACGATAAGAATTTCTAAAAAAGTTTATAGGGACAACTCAAAATTAATATGAATCAATACGAGTTGTCCCCATATTTATTTAAACATTATTACTAACAAATCTGCGTTTTAAATATTTTTTAATTCTTTCTCCGCCTCTTTCAAAAATTATGTAAAGAATTGGAATAACCATTAACGTTAATAATGTAGTAGCCATTAACCCGCCGATTACAGTTCTTGCAAGTGGTGACCACGTTTCAGAACCCGTACCAAATTCAACTGCTAAAGGAACCATACCTAATATTGTAGTAAAAGCAGTCATTAAAACAGGACGCATTCGGGCTTCACAACCTTTAATTACTGCATCATATAACTGCATGCCTTTTCTTTTTAACTGGTTAATGTAATCAACAAGAACAATACCGTTATTAACTGCAATACCAACAAGCATAACTAACCCGACAAGTGCCATTACCGAAATTTTTGTCCCCGTAATAAAGAGAAAAATAAAAACTCCAATAACCGAAAGAGGAACGGTAAACATAATTATTAACGGATCAACAAAGGATTCGAATTGTGAAGCCATAATCATATAAACAAGTATTACAGCTGCAAGGAATGCAAGCATCAGGTAGAAAAATGCTTCTTGCTGATCTTCGGCAGTCCCTCCGATTATAACTTGGTATTCTGATGGAATAGGAGTTTCGGCAATAATTTTGTTTACTTCACTAACAGCAGAGGAAAGATCAATTCCTGATAAACCGCATCCAACCGAAACATATCTATTTTGATTCTCTCTAAAAATTGTCGGAGTTGATTCTTCTTCTTGAATTTCAGCAATCTCTTTTAAACTTACCATTTGTCCGGTCGGAATTGCTATTTGAATTCTTTCGAGGGATTCCTTTTGATTTCTGTATGATTTATCGAATTGAACACGAATATCAAACTCATCTCCTTTTTCACGATAACGTGATACAACCGTTCCTTGAATAGCCGTTGAAATATTACTTGCAACCTGAAGTGTTGACAGCTTATAATCATTAATTACATCTTTATTTAAATTAATCTGCAGTTCAGGTGTTGTTTCTTTTATATTAAGCGAGATATCGACAAGCCCGTTGACGTTTTCCATCTTTTCTTTGATCTGGTTAGCAATTAATTTTGCACCTTCAATATCAAATCCCAGTACTTTTACTTCAATATCTTTTTCGGTAGTAAATGCGCCGCCTTCTTGAAATATATAAGTTATACCCGGGATATTATCTAGTCTTTCTCTTAGTTTATCTTGAATCTCGAATTGAGATCTTTTTCTTTCTTCTTTTGGAGATAAACGGATAAATGCTTCAATAGTACTTGCTGTTGTTCCCCATGCACCAATTCCCTCTCTGGTGCCGAAGAAAATTGTTATTGAGTTTATCTCTTCGGGTTCCAACACCTCACTTACAATGTCTTCAATTTGATAAGCATAAACTCTAGTTCGTTCAATCGGATCGCCGGATGGAGATTCAATTACAATGTTTAAGATTCCCTGATCGGTCTTTGGTAGAAACTCACCACCGGATATGCTTGCAAGTACAATTGATAAAATCAGCATACCTGTTACAAAAGCAAGTACAGTTTTTTTGTAGTTCAAGGCAATCTTTAAATTCTTTATATAATTTTTTTGCAAACCGACAAATATTTTCTCCAATCGATCTTTGAATTTCCTGAATCTTAGTTTTTTATCTTCTTCATTTGTCTTTAAAATATTAGCGGACATCATCGGTACTAATGTTAATGCAACAAGTAAAGAAACAACGAGACTAAACGTAATTGTCAGTACCATATCTTTAAAAAGTTGTCCCGTAATATTGGGTACGAATAGTACCGGTAGAAAAACACTTATTGTTGTTAAAGTTGAAGCGGTAATCGCCATTCCAACTTCACTTGACCCTAACAATGCTGCATCGGATTTTGATGCGCCTTGTTCTCTATGGCGATAAATATTTTCAAGAACAACAATTGAATTATCTACTAGCATACCTACGGCAAGTGCCAAACCAGCCATTGAAATAATATTCAGTGTTAGATTGGAAGCAAACAAAACAGCAAATGTTGCAATTACGGAAACCGGTATCGAAATACCCATAATCAAACTTCCGCGCCAGTTTCTTAAGAAAATATAAATGACAAAGAAAGCCAGAATAAATGCAATCACTGCTGTGTTGCGTAAGTTATCAATCGACCTGGTTATAAACTCTGCTTGATCCCAGATTACACTAAATCTTGTACCTTGCGGTAAATGCGATTCAATTTGGGGTAAGGCTTCTTTAATTTTTCTGCTTGTAAGAACCGTATTAGCATCGGATTGTTTTAAAATTTGGATCAGTACACCTTCTCCAAAATCTGCACGAACTTCTGTTGTTGATTCCTTAAACCCGTCTTCAACTTCGGCAACATCCTTTACGTAAACCGGAACATTACCTTTTAATGTTACAATTGTATTTTCAATTTGCGCAAGTGTTCTATATTCGCTGAATACTCTCAAGTTGTAAGATTTATCTACTGTTTCTATTGAACCTGCAGGGATCAACCCGCTTCCTATTTGTATTGCCGTAGCAACATCATTGGGAGAGAGGTTATAGGATGCAAGCAAGGTTGGATTGAGACGAACATTAATTTGTCTTTGTAATCCACCCATAGTTTGAACGGAAGCAACACCTTCAACTCGTTCAACTAAAGGTTCGATTTTATCTTCGGCTAATCTTCGCAACTCTGCCGGACCCAAATATTGTGAACTCAAGTTGAGAAAAAGTATCGGACTCATTGAAGGATCGAATACGAATACTAACGGTTCCGACGCATCTTGGGGAAGAAAATCACGAATGAGATCAATATTTTTTCTTATATCTATTTCCGCTTGATTCATCTCTGTCCCATACTTGAATTCAAGCGTAATTATTGAAACTCCTCTCATCGATTGTGAGCTTACCTTTTCAATATTCTTAACGGAGGAAACAGCTTCTTCAATTGGTCTGGTAACTATATTCTCAATATCTTCAGGTCCTAAACCGGTATAGTTTGTTATTACTCCGGCAATAGGGAATTGAATATCGGGGAAGAAATCAATCTTGAGTTGTGAAAAAGAAAAAATGCTGAAAAAGATCACAACCGCGTAAATCATTGAGAGTGTAACCTGTCTTCTAATAGAAAATTTTGTAAGGATCATAATTCGTCTCTTGTTTAATCAATAACTTTAACTTTTTGTCCTTCGTCAACTATGTTTTGACCTACTATAATTAGTGTATCGCCATTATTCATACCACTTGTAATTTCAATTCTTCCGTTGCTTGATATTCCCGGTTCAACTTCTATTAATTCTGCTCTGCTTTCTTTAACAACGAATACATAATGTTTACGGACCGGTGTTTGAATTCCTTTATCTCTATCGATTATTACTTCAGTTTGTCTCGAGAGAGCATTTTCAGGAATTACTACGGTATTCTCTTTTGCAGTTACTTCTATATAAAATTCACCAAACAATCCTGATTTCAGTCTTGCATCCTTTTCATTTAACTGTACTTCAATTTCAAGAGATTTGGTGAAAGCATCTACCGCTTTGTTTATTGAAGACACAACCCCGCTAAACTCAGTATCCGGAATTGAAGGAAATTTTATAATAGTTTTTAATCCTTGTTTGATATAAGGAATATCTTTCGCAGTAACTTTTAATTTAGCTTTCATTCCGCCTGAACCAATTAAATGAATAACAGGTTGACCGGCAGGCACCATTTGATTTACTTCATAATAAACTGCGGCTACAGTACCGGAAAAGGGAGCTTTTATAAAACTGTTTTGATACTGTTCCTTTGCTTGTTTCATCATTGCGGAAGCCTGTTCTAAACCGGCTTCGGCAGCTTGTTTTTGTGTAAGAATCTGATCATACTGCTGTTGACTTACTGCATTCTGTTTATAGAGTCGTTCGCTTCTTTCAAATTCTTGAATAACAAGATTCACTTGTGCTTGGGCATTTTTAAGTGAAGCTTCGGCAGCATCTACGCCCTGCTTAAGTAACTCATTATACTGAACTGCAAGAATTTGACCTTCTTTAACACTTTCTCCGGCTTTAACATTTATTGACTCAAGTTTTTCCGAAATTTTACTGTAAAGAATTACATCCTCTGTTGATGAAATAGCGCCTGTAAGTTTTATTGATTTGGAGATTGATGCCGGTTTTATAACAAAAACTTTTACCGGGACTTCTCTTTCTTCTTCAGCTTCATCGCCGGGTTGGCAGCCGATAAATAGAAAGATCAACAGTAATAATATCATTGATAATTTTAATCGCATTTTTTCCTCAAAGAATTTATTCCCAAATTTTATTTAATTGTCCTATTGATTTAAGCAATGCAAGCTGCGTAACATTATGATTATAAATGCCTTGCAAATATTGAGTTTTGCTGTTGTTGTAAAGCAACTGTGCATTTAATACATCAAGCTGTGTACTCATTCCTTCAAAGTATAACAAATTAGATAATCGCAGACTTTCTTTCGATTGCTTAAGTGCCTCTTCGTAACTTTTTAGATTTTTTAATGATTCTTTGTACGAATAGTAATTTTGTTCGACATCAATTGATGCTTGATCGTTTGCTGCTTTTGCCGCAATCTTCATTTGATCTGTTCTTATCTTTGCAATTTGATAATCAAGAACTCGTCTTCCACCTTCGAAGAGAGGAAAGTTTACCGAAAGCATCAACGACTTCGATCTTATATAATCACTCCACGCAACATCAACATTATCAAGTTGTGCTTGATGTTGAATGCTGGCAGTTAGAAAAATTGAAGGAGCAAATTGTCCGAGTGCAATTTTTTCGCCTTCTTCGGTTGCTTCAATTTGATGATAGAGAGATTTTATGTCGCTTCTGAATTCTTTTGAGTAAGATAAAAGTTCTTCGAGTGTGTTGTTTTCAAATTCATCGAGTAACATACGTGTTGAAAGTGTATCGCGAATAACTAAAGAATCCTCTAAGTTAATATTCAAAATGAGTTTTAATCTTTGCGCGGATAAATGTTTATTTGATAAAGCCGATTCAAATTGCGGCAGAGTAGAAAAATATTGTGCTCTTGCTCTCTGTAAATCAAGTTCAGTTGCTGCCCCGGCATCGTAAAATTTTTCTACTTGTTCAAGATTTGCTTTAGATACATCAACTGCTTCCTTAGCTGCATTTGAAATAGAGTTTGCTAGTATTACTCCGTAATAAGCCTGAAGCGCCGAATATACTGTTTCTTCTTCTTTACCTTTTAATTCTTCGGCTAAAGATTTTTTTATTTCTTTTTGAATGTTGTAATTAAAAAATCTCGAACCCCCGGTAAATATCGGTAAAGTAAGATTCAAAGCATGCTGGAATGAATAATTTGTACCGACAACAAAACGCTGTCCCATAAAAATGAAAACCGGCAGCTCAAGATTTTTAGTGAACATTCCTTGATAACCGACTGACGGAAGAAAATTGCTTAATGCTTTCCATGTTTCAAGATTTTGTATTTCATAATCAAGAAGTGCAGTTTTAAGTATCAAGTTTTCATTCAGCGATCGATCAATAATATCATCCCATTGCAGATATATTACATTCTTCTGTTGTGCTAAGTGAGAAGCAGTGCATATCAATAAAAATAAAATTACTTTTTTAATTACTGTACTCATTTATTTCTCCGCAGTTACTTTTCAATGAAAAGATCTTTTTTCCACATAACGAAAAGGTTATCTAACTTTTTGTTTATATTTTTTTTATTCAATCCGAATAAGATGTTTTGTAAAGCCACGAATGCAACCGAACCAATAATTATATTTGCAAGAGAATCAATATCGGAATCCTTTGGGATATAACCGGTATCTTTTCCATGCTTAAGATATTTTTTGAAATATTTCATTTCATTCTCAGCGCGTTGAATCTTTTTCTGAACTAACTCATCCGGAATTGTCATTGTATTCAGGAAAGCAGAAAATTGAGCAAACGGTCTATATTTTTTCAGAAAGACTTTGTAGATTTTTATTACGGCATAGATGTTCTCAAAAAAATCATTTTCCTCTTCGAAATATTTCTGCTTTAGTTCATCACTAATACGAAATGTTTCTTCAATAAGTTCCTTTAGGAGAGATTCTTTATCTTCAAAATAATAGTAAAGCGCAGGTTTGGTGATCCCTGCTGCATCACAAATCTCTCTGACAGAAACAGAGTCGTAACCCGATTTTGAAAATAACTCAGCAGCAGCTAAAAATATTTTCTCTTTTGTATTCATCAAGCTTTCATAATTTTTTTAATAACTGCTAATTTGGACGATTGATTACCCAAATCGTTCCGTAAAATTGAGAAAAATCCTACCGAACGGTAAGTAAAATAAAACAACACGTCGTCCTATTATAGAATAGTTTATCGCCAGGTGGATTCGGGGAGCCAAAATGCCGATTTTATTATTTTGAAAAATCTTGTTTCACCTGCAGCAGCTTCAAAACCCGATTTTCTTTTTTCACTTATTCATATTACTTTTCCACTCGATTGTTTTTCTTTTCTCTTTGTAAGTTAAAATTTTTCAAAAGGTTACTCGGTTTGGAATTAAGCATACTTAATCTGTTTCTGGTATTATTTGTAGCTTGGATTGGCGGGCAGTTAGCTGTACGTCTCGGTTATCCTTCGGTTTTGGGAGAATTGTTAGCCGGGATAATTTTTGGTCCGCCATTACTCGGAATCCTTTTTGGTAGTGATGCTATTAACGTCCTTGCAGAGTTGGGTGTAATTATGATGATGCTTTATATCGGGATGGAAATTGACCCGAGGGAATTAGGTAAAGCATCAAAAGGAGGTGTACTTGCAGCACTCGGCGGATTCATTGTCCCATTTGCTCTAGGATTGTGGATAGTTGTTGCATCAGGCGGAACAACTATTGCCGGTGTTTTTGTCGGAATGGCGATGGGAGTTACTTCTCTTGCAACAAAATCGAGGATACTTGTAGATCTAAAAATACTTGATACTCGTATTGCATATGTGATGCTTGCCGGGGCTCTTGTAGCAGATACTTTATCGTTGGTTATATTTGCGGGAATTTTAAGTTTTGCCACCGTCGGTAAACTCGATTTGTTAATGATTTCCACAATTGCTGTTAAAATACTTCTTTTCTTTTTTGTTTCGTGGTTACTAGGATTAAAAGTATTCCCATTTCTTTACAAATGGCTTAAGCAAAGAAATATTACCGGACGGACATTCAATGCAACACTGATTTTATTAATTGCGTTAGCTTTTGCAGAATTAGCCCATCTTGCTGAACTACATAGCATTCTTGGTGCTTTTATAGCTGGCTTAGTCTTAAGGGAAGCTATAACAGTGAAGAAACTTTCACATGAATTAACAGACCTTGTTAAAGATGTTTCTTTAGGATTTCTTGCACCAATCTTTTTTGTTACCGCAGGATTTCAAGTCTCTCTAGAAGTTATTCGTACTGATACTACTTTACTTATTGGCACTATTGTTCTTGCTACTGTGGGAAAGGTTGTTGGTACAACCTTGTTTTATTTACCAAGCGGATATGGATGGCGTGAAGGTTTGACAATTGGCGCGGGTATGAATGGTAGGGGAGCAGTAGAAATTGTTATTGCCGGTATCGGTTTAAATGCCGGAATTATTTCCCAAGAGATTTTTTCTATTTTAGTTTTTATGGCAATTATTACAACAGCTACAGTACCGGTACTTCTAAAGATTGGTGTTGAATGGTTAGACAAAAGAAATGAGTTAGTTCGTTCTACTATAGGCAAAGAGGATATTGTTATTGTCGGCGCAGGTTCACTTGCTCGGCTATTTGCAAAAGCTTTGGTTTCGAAAAGACCTATAACAATGATTGACTCTAACGAAACAAATTGCAAAAAAGCTGCTGAGATGGGATTAAAAGCTAATTATGGTGACGCACTTGATGATATAATTTTGAGGGATGCCGGTATTGATAGTACGGGAACCTTGATTTCGATGACACCTAACGCAGAAGTAAATGTTTTAATTGCTAAACGATCTTATGAAGAATTTCTAGTACCGCAAATCTTTGCTGCCATTATAGATGAACGTGAAAAGGGGCTTATTAAACAATTGGAAACAGTTGGGGGCAAACTATTATTTGATAGAAAGGTCAATATCTTGGAATGGGAAAATATGATTAACAACGATCAAATTATTCTTGAACAGATAAAAATTGAATCCGGCAGCAAAAATGAATTGGAAAAGAAAATCCCTACTGACACTCTTCCAATGATTATTGTTCGTGAAAATAAAAAGTATGTATATGATGGATTCGAAAGCGTTAATAAAGGAGATTTGATTTTTACTTTGTTTAGGAAACCCGATCCCAATACAAAATAGATTAAATACCTAAATTACCGTTCGTTTTTCATTAAGCGATTTTGAGTCCACTCCAAAAACCGAAAAATTCAAATTGTCATTCCCACGAAAGTGGGAATCTATACAATAAATGAGGTTTTGAGATCTCCGCTCGTCTCGGAGACGAAGTCAACGGATTTTCAGAAGAATGACCTTTCTGGAGCGGACTCAATTTTTAAAAAACAAACATCTTGAAACTTAACCGATAATTTTGCAAAATATTTCCAGATTTGGAACTTTCCCTAAATTATTCGGGTTTTTATTCAAAAATAATGCTAAATGACCTCTTTACAGGAGTTACCCCGAAAATTAAATGAGTATTCATCTAAGT
>DSBF01000201.1 GCA_011049495.1 Ignavibacteria bacterium | reverse complement strand
TGCTAAACTTCCAACCGAGGATATAAATTCAATATCGGTTTCAGAATATTTTAGTCCGCTTCTCCTCTCACCGAGCAAAATTAATCCTTTTGTTTCTCCTTTTATCTGCATCGGTATTATTAATGTTACACCAAGCTCGGAGAGTTTTGAAAATTTACTTGCAATTTCGTCTGCTTGAATAACCTGTTTTAATTCTGTAGGCATGCAATCTTTTAATGCAGGTTCAAGTTTTTCATGCTGGAATTTATTTTCGAGAAATTCTAAGTTGGAATCATCACAAATAACAACAGCATATTTTGAAACCATCAACTGCCCGATAATTGAGAATACTAAAAGTTTCCCGATCATATCTTTTTCTAAAATTCCACTGAACTCTTTACTTAAATCAAAAAGAGACCGTAACTGGTTTACTTTGCCGTCAAGTTCACGGTTAAGAAGTTTTAACTTTTCAACAGACCTTGCATTTTCGATTGCGGTTGCCGCAATATTTAAAATCGTTTTAAGAAAATTTACATCATCATCAGAATATTTAGAGCCGTCAATTCTTTCACCCAAAATAAGCAACCCGATTACCCCATCGGATGAAATAATTTTTTGAGTTAAAGCCAACCTGTTTCTTTTGAGAAAAGCCTGAAATTCTTTATTGCTTTCGTAATCTGATAATTTTACAGCCGGGAATGAATTAAGTGATTCTTGTGTAAGCCCTTTTGTAGAACTAACACTTAATAAATTATTGACACCTTTAATTAAAATACAACCGCGAGTAGCGTGAAATTTTCCAAGACATGTTAATAACAGATTATTAAATGCAAATTGTATATCGAGGCTGGAATTGATTACGTTGCTGAAATCAACTAACGCCGATAGATTTCTTAAGGCTGAATTTTGATCTTTGGTTTGCATTTATTTATGCGAGATATTTAACTAAAACAACTTGGTTCTGATTCCCGGAAAGAGTATGGTATTGCACTTCATCCATTAATTTTTTCATTAAAAACATTCCTAAACCGCCAACTTTCTTTTGCTTATGGTATTCTTTTAAGTTTGGTTCGGGGATTAAATTCGGATCAAACTTGTCACCGCTGTCAGTAATTCTTATAGTCAATTTAGAATCATTAAACTGGGTAAGTATTTTTATTTCTCTGTCGGGAGAAAATTTATAGGCATGTTTGATTACATTTGTGCAAGCTTCATCCACAGCAAGTGAAATTTTACTTACAATTTCTTTAGAGAAACCACTTTCTCTTGCAACGTTTTCCACAAACTCTCTAATAATCGCAAGATTATTCGTAGTACTTTTTACGGTAAGTTCTTTGTTAATATTATTTGTTTTGGATGTCACTTTGAAATAGATTCTTTAAATTTTTCTATCGCTTCATTTTCATTTTTATAAAATTCATAAAGCATTGGAAAACCAAGCAGGTCAAAAATATTGTAAACTCCATCCTGCATATTTGAAAACTTTATGTCGCCTTTATTTTCCCTCATTGTTTCGACATAAGCCATAAAGACACCGAGTCCGGCACTGCTGATGTAAGAAAGATCATTGAAATTAACAACAACCTTGTACTTACTACCATCAATCAATTGATTGAAAGCGTTTTCGAGTTGGGGGGCTGTATGTGCATCAAGATACCCTTTTACATCAATAACGCTTACAGACCCAACCCCTCTCACATTGACGTTGAAATCTGCCATTAATTCTCCCCGACTATTTTATTGTTAGAAAACCATTTCATTATTAAAAGTGTGATATCGTCGTTTTGTATATTATCTTTAGAAAAAGTTGTAAGATTTGCCATCACCTTATTTGAAATTTCGTCCGTTGATAAATCAGAATTTTCTATTAAAATATTCTCAAAACGTTCATAGCCAAAATCTTCCAGATGCGCATTCTGACTTTCAGGAATACCGTCTGTATAAAGAGTTAAAATATCGTTATTCTTTAGTTGAATTTCCATTTGTTTTAATGTATCAGAAAACTTTTCGGAATTGTCTAAACCTAAACCCAAACCCATTGGCGTAAATCTCTCTGCCCGACCTTCGGAAATTAAAATTAAAGGAGTATGACCGCATCTTACAAAATTGAATTTACCGCTTTTTAGATTTAGTACTCCGTAAATTGCAGTTACAAAATTTTTTGAATCCAAACTCTCACTTAAAATTGCGTTGGCTTTTACTAATAAATCATTAGGATTAAAAATAACGCTTGATAACGATTTGAAAACTCCTTTAACTTCTGCCATAATAAATGCCGCAGATATTCCTTTACCCGAGACATCAGCCATCACTACACCTAAATGGTCATCATCAAGTTCGAAGAAATCGTAATAATCACCTCCGACTTCAAATGCCGGAATAAACATGGCGGATATATCAACGTTTTTATACTTTGGAGTTTCTGAAGGAAGAATCTTATATTGAACTTCACGTGCAACATCCAATTCTTTTTCTAATCTTTCTTTCTCAATAGATTCTTCAATTAACATAGCATTTTCCATTGCAACCGATGCATAATCTGAAAATGCTTCAATTGCTTTTTTATCATCGTCATCAAACGGAAAATCTTTTTGCCGTGCCGCAAATAAAAATCCTTTTTGCTTTTCATGAATCTTTAGCGGAGCTATAACTATCCAACTGAAATTAAATTTTTGCAGATCATTTTTAACGGGAACCTCTGTAATATCCGGGTTCAATGTTATAAGCGAATCTGTCTCGTCATTTAAACTTTCCAATATTTTTTTGCTAAGTTCATCGGCTTCCACATATCCAATATTATTAATGGAAACTAAATCATATTCTTCCTTATCAATGACAACAAGCCAAGCTGAATCCGAATTACAAACCTTTGTTGTTACTTGTGTAATAGTATTTGCAAGTTCCTTGAAATCCAATACCTGTGTAACAAGCTTAGTAAGATCACGAAACGAGGTTACTTCTTCTGCTTTACGGTCAAATGCTTCGGCTGTAGGAAGATGAAATAATGTAGTAAAGAAAATTACTCCAAAATAAATTGTACCGTAGATCATCATTAAGCTTAACACGGAATGAAATCCCGGTGATAAATCAACCAAAATTTTAGTAAGTATATTATCATCTAAGGAAAAACTAAAATTAAATCCGAAAAGAATGCTAAGAACAACACTTAAAATCAGTAAATAAATTTTCTGCCGCTTAGTAAGAAATGCAATCCATGCAACTCTAAGCGAATTAATTGATATTAAAATCAACGCAACAATATAAAATGCGTTTTTTGGGTAGTCGAATTCCTGGTCAATCTTTATTAAAAGGTTTGAGAAAAAAAGAAACACAAAAAAAACTATCATCGTGTTGAAGTATGTTTTGGGATCTCTTTTCTGCCTCAGAAAAAACAGTTCTCTAAATACCGAAAATATATAAGCTGCCGCAATAAAACATATAAATGAAATAATCAAAGAAAAGATTGACGTAATAAAATTTTGATGAGGAGTAAAAGTTTTTATGTCAAATATAATTGTGGACATCGCGACAAAGAAAAAGAACAACGCAGAAAGAATGCCGACATTCAACACTATTTGTAAAGGTGAGCGTAATTTAGTATGAACAAAATCAACCAGGTAAAGCAGCCAAAAATATAAAGTGAAGAAAACAATAAATTCGTTTGCAAAATGAAATAAAAAAGAATCAGATGAACTAAAAAGTATCTTGAAGATAAAAAGTAGAATCGAAAAACCAATTGAATATTCCAACTTTCGAGATTTTGCAATATTTGGAGAAAACAAATTCATGGATAAGTTATTGGTTTTTCCTCTTCTTTAATTTATCTAATCTTTCTTCAATGACTTTGTTTAATCTTGATGAATCTTTTTTTGAATTTTCCATTGAAATGACAATAGAATCTATTTTATTACCGAAACGTTCCCAATCCTCGGCACTTCTTTCAAATTGCAGAGCACTTTCTAAAGATTTACTTACAATGTCATTAATATTATCAAAATTAAATTCGAAAAACAGTGCTTCATTTTTATCTTCGTCTAATGCTCTCAACTGAAAATTAAATGATTCTTTCAATGAATCGATATCGAAACTGAACGATAATTTACTCAACCCTGCTCTAATTTCTGCTAAAGAATTCCTAAGCGAATCCATTGCACCTTTATCAAAATCGAACTTTTGAAAATCTTTAGTAGGGAGCTTTAAAGAATAACCGAATTGATTTTCAAATTGCTTTCTCAAAATTATTGGTGGTGCAGGAGATAACTTTTCATTTGGTATTGACTTTTGAAGAGTTATATTAATCTCAGGAAATTCTTCCCCGTCTTTTAACCATCGATCTCCGAGCGAGTCAAGTCTTTTCAATGCGGCTAAGTCAAATTTTAGATAAGATGTAAAAGCAGTATCGGGCGCAATTATTAAAAACTCATTAGTGGTATCTTTTCTTATTTCATCAACCAAATTGTAGGCTTTAGGCGAATCCCAAAAAATTGAATCAGTTCCGAACAAAAAACTTAATTGAGGTTTATTAGCATTACGAGCAAAAGCCGCTATATCGGTTAATACTGCTTTTTGTAAATCCGACAGACGCGAATTAATAGCTAATGTGTTAGCACCGTCCGTAAATATTGTTTCTGATAATTCTCCGCGGTATGAATGCAAAATAGAATCAAGTTTATTTTTCTGTTCCGTGTCAAGCATCATGAACTTAACAAAGTTTTCATAGTTTTCCGTACCTGCTTTATATGAAGACGGAATTACTTCATAATATGTTTCTTGATCAACTTCGGAAATTTTTAATAGCTTATTTTCTTTTTTATCGATGGGAAGAGTCTGGTAAAGAGCAAAGTTAAATACATCTTCATTTGTGATATCAGCACCAAAAATTAATGGACGAAGATTCTCGGTATAAAGTGCTAATAAGTCATCTTTACTTTTAGTAACAATTTCACCAAAAGCACCCCGGTTATCTTTGAAGTAAAACATAAGTAAAACTGTTAATCCGCCTAACAAAATACCGGGCAAATATTTTTTAATATTTTGTCGTGTAAATAAAGATGAAGCCATACTGCCCCCGCCTCAAGAAATCAATTCATCCTGGTATGGTTCTAAAATAAATTTTAAACTTTCTCTGGCTCTAAAAATTCTTGATTTCACGGTTCCTACTTCGCACTCAAGTTGATCTGCAATTTCTTTATAGCTTAAGCCGTCCATGTCTCTTAAGATTAACGGAACTCTCAATTTTTCAGGTAATTTTTCAATTCCCCTGCGAACAAGTCCGGGTAAATCCGGGTTATCAGAATGTCCTTTTATACCGGGTTCGTATGTGCTGTCTTTTATTGGTACAAAAATACTGCGAACACGTTTTTTTCTAAGATAGTCCCGACACTTATTAACAGTAATTCTATAGAGCCAGGTTGTAAATTTAGACTCAAACCGAAAATCGCCAATTTTATGGAAAACATTTATGAAAACATCTTGAGAAATATCATCCACATTATCTGCATCACCAAGAGTAAGAAAGACAAGGTTTCTGACTTTTTCTTTGTGCTTAAGTACTAACTTGGTAAATGCATCTTCATTACCATCAATAAAATCTTTGATCAGTTGAAAATCTTCGTTTTGATCATCATTGATTTGGTTGGCATTTTCGTGATTCAAATCTGACATTTTAGACGATGGTTACCCTTTTATGTTCCGACAAAGCTAAATTGTCTTTCCAAAGAATTATGTTTATTTGTAAGAAAATAATCTTTCTTTTTATAAGCAGAATGAATAACTTAGCCGTTAATATAAATATTTATGAAGAATAAATTTAGGTATAAATTTCAAAATTATTATATTATTTCCCATGTTTTAAAAGAATTTAACAATCAGGAGAGCCTATGAAAATTAAAGTTTCCGAAAAATATGGAGCCGTAGTTGTTGAATTAAAAGGCAACGTAATGGGTGGTCCCGAAGCCCAAGAATTCAGCGACATGCTGCACAAGTTTCTCGATGAAGGCAAGAAAAATGTTGTTATTGATCTTGCTGGGGTTAAATTTATGAACAGTTCCGGTCTTGGTATGTTGATTAGCGGATTTACTACTATTAAAAACGGCGGTGGCGCTCTTAAACTTGCCAAAGCAACAGAAAAAATTAACAGTTTACTTGTTATAACAAAACTCATCACGATTTTTGAGAATTTTGATTCTGTTGAAGAAGCAGTAAAAAGTTTCTAATCTTCCAATAAAAAATTTATTTAACTCCGAATACTGCATTCGGAGTTTTTTTTGTACACTAATCCGAGGGTTTTATGGAAGTAACCATTCTCGTTGGAAGCCAATGGGGTGACGAGGGAAAAGGTAAAATTGTTGATATTTTGAGCGAGAAATATGACATCGTTGTTCGTTATCAAGGTGGAGCTAACGCCGGGCATACCATTAAAATCGATGATAAACAATTTATTCTACATCTGATTCCTTCAGGAATTTTAAGAAAAGACGTTGTTTGTGTTATTGGCAGCGGTGTTGTTATCGACCCGAAAGCTCTTTTAGATGAAATAAAATTTTTAGAGAATAATAATATTTCGATTAAAGATAGATTATTTATTAGCCATAACGCTCATTTAATCATGCCTTATCACAAATTATTAGATTCGATTAGTGAAAAAGGTGATAGAAAAATCGGAACAACCGGAAGAGGAATAGGTCCTTGTTATATTGATAAGTATGCTCGTAAAGGGATTAAGATAGTAGATTTATTGAATAAACAACATCTCGAAAAATTGATTCGTCAAAATATAGAAGAGAAAAATGAAATCTTAACAAAAGTATATAATGAAAACGAACTTGAGGTTGATGAAATCATTAAAGAGTATTTAGAATTTGATAAAGTAATTGATCCGTATATTAAAGATGTGCCGATGTACTTAAACCAAGCTATTTTGGATAATAAAAACATTCTGATGGAAGGAGCACAAGGTACTTTACTCGATGTTGATTTCGGAACATACCCTTATGTAACTTCTTCTAATCCTACCTCAGGAGGCGGATGTACAGGAACGGGAATTCCACCGACAAAAGTATCCTCGGTTTTCGGAATCGTAAAAGCATATACAACCCGCGTTGGACTCGGTCCCTTCCCAACAGAGCTTGATAAAGAAAATGGTGAAATTCTAAGGCAAGCCGGGGCTGAGTTTGGAGCTACTACCGGCAGACCACGCCGCTGCGGCTGGTTTGACTCTTTTATGATGAAGTATTCAAGAATGATTAACGGTATTGAAAGAGTTGCTATTACTAAACTTGATGTGCTTAGTTATTTGGATGAGATAAAAGTTTGCACTGCCTATCAAATTGATGGTAAAAAATTAACCTCTTTCCCGACAGATATTGCTCAAATGGAAAGAGTTACCCCGGTTTATGAAACTTTACCAGGTTGGAAAACAGATATTTCGAATGCACGCAGTTATTCGGAATTACCTGAAGAAGCTCAACATTACTTATCATTTATTTCAGAACAATGTGGTTTTGAAATTGCCATTATTTCGGTAGGTCCAAGCAGAGCAGAAACAATAAAATTATAATTTTCATATACATTTAGTTTCGGGTTACCAAAATGAAAATGTCCGGCGGTCCGGCATCTTTCAATATTAAGATCATTCTCCTTATCCTTGGTATTGCCATAGCCGGCGGCACTCTTTTTTTTACGCATGATTTAGTACAGAGACTTCAAGAAAGAGAAAGACAAATTGCCGAACTTTATGCAAAAAGTCTTGAATACATCGCCGACCCAAACGTCAATAGCTTCGATATAACTTTCATTTTTGAAAACATTGTTAAAAGAATTGACTTTCCGTTAATATTAACCGATGCAGACGATAATGTTATTTTTCAAGGCTTTGATGTAGGTGTAAGAAATTTAGAAATTGATACCTCATTAACCGAAGACGAACTTCAAGAATTTTTAAGAGAAAAAGTTGAGGAACTAAAAAAACAACATGCTCCAATTGAAGTTACATTCGATGGTACAACTGTTTGGAGAAAAATCTATTACGGAGATTCCGAATTAGTCCGAAGTCTTATCCTATTTCCTTACTTACAAATTTCCTTTGCAATATTTTTTGTGCTGATAGCATACTTTAGTTTTAGTTATATGAAAAAAACCGAGCAAAGTAATATTTGGGTTGGAATGGCAAAGGAAACCGCTCATCAACTCGGGACACCGATTTCAAGTTTGATGGGCTGGACGGAAATGTTAAGACTTTATCATGAAAATCCCGATAAAGTAATTGACACGGCAGATGAAATTGAAAATGATTTATCCAGGCTCAACAAAGTAACTCAAAGATTTTCAAAAATTGGTTCTAAACCGGAATTGAAAGAGGAAAATCTTTTTGAACTTCTAACAAGAATAGTCAATTATTTTAATAGAAGACTCCCCTCTTCGGCGCAAAACTTAAAAATGATTATTGATGGTCCCGAGGATTTAACAGTTAAAATTAATTCAGAACTTTTTGAGTGGGTAATTGAAAATTTAGTAAAAAACGCATTGGATGCAATTGAATATAAACATGGCGAAATAAAATTCCATTATTACAATGAAGGTAATTTTGTTCATCTTGAAGTAAGCGATAATGGGAAAGGAATCGAATATAAACGCCGAAAAGATATTTTTAGACCGGGTTACAGCACAAAGCGCAGGGGCTGGGGTTTGGGTTTAAGTCTTACCAAACGCATCGTAGAAAATTACCATCACGGAAAAATTTTCGTAAAAGAATCCGTGATTGGCAGAGGAACAACTTTTAAGATCTTATTAAAAAAATAATTTGCATAAATTTGTTTTCTTACCATTAAGAAAACCTTCTCTCAATTCCGCAATAAAAAAAGAAAAAAGCTACTTATATCCTCTTAAACGCATTTTCATATTTGGTATGCTAATTGTATTAATAGAAGCAATCATGTTGTACCCTCCTTTAATGATCAATTCAGCTGCTGTGGTTGCGCCCTCGACCACAGCAGCTTGCCTCTAAGCAACAATACCATTAGTTTTGACCTTCGATTGAAACGATTTTGTAAAATGAATTGTTATCAATATAAAAAAGACAAGGAATCCAATGAATAATGCCCTTACTCTTATTGTTGACAAAATTATAAACGAAACTCACGATGCAATAAGTATCCTGCTTCATGAAAAAGATAACAGAGATTTGTCATTTCAACCCGGACAATTTCTGACTTTTATTTTTGATGCGAACGGAATTGAAACTCGTCGAGGTTATTCTATTTGGACAACGCCTGACGAACTTCCTCAAGTTGGTGTTGCTATAAAAAAATTTAAGGATGGTATAACTACAAAGTTTTTACTTGAAAATCTAAAAATTGGTGACAGCATTACTTCTCTTCCACCACTTGGTAATTTTACTGTCGAACCAAATAAGGAAAATGAAAGAACATTTGTAATGTTCGGAGCCGGTAGCGGAATTACTCCGCTTATGTCGCATCTTCAATCAATTTTGAAATATGAACCGAAATCAAATGTGATTTTGTTTTACGGTAATCATGACGAAAATTCGATTATTTTTTATGATAAGTTAAATTCACTTCAAAAAAATTATTCAGATAGATTTTTCATTGAACATTCTTTAAGTGATCCGAAGAATGATTGGAAAGGTTTACGCGGTAGAATTGATCGCGATAAAACAATAGAATTACTTGAGAAATACAAAACTCAATTTACCGGACAAGTTGAATATTATCTCTGCGGTCCCGAAGAAATGATGCAGACAGTTATGAATGTTCTCAAAGATAGAAATGTCGATCGCAAAAATATTCACAGAGAAATTTACACTACAAAAATCTTGGATGAAACCGATGAAATTGAAGAAAAAGAAAGAGAAGTTACAATTATCTTGCACGGCAACCGACATAAAGTTATAGTACTGCCCGGTGAGACAATTCTTGAAAAAGCTTTAGAACAAG
>DSBF01000003.1 GCA_011049495.1 Ignavibacteria bacterium | reverse complement strand
TTACCGACGATCATTCCGGTCAAACTGATTCAACACAAGTAAAATTTAATCTTTCCGATTAAGTTTTATCACCAAATAGAAATTATTATTGCACCAACCAAGAAAACTACAAAGTGATATACTTCATCTATTAAAAGAAGACCGAATTTTTTGTCTTCGAACAATCCGGTAATAAAATTTGTTGCTAAAGTAAAACCAAGCCACGTCCAAAATGCAGTATGTAAAGCACCGCCTATTGTTTCAATGTGAAGATAAACAAACAGATTTGCCAACACTGCAAGTGCAATGTAATGCTCCAAGAATGCAAGCCCGTAAGTTTTTGCCGGATTAAAACCCTCTTTCAACTGCTCTTCGGTTTTACCCATATAGCCCATCCACATTTTACCAAAGATCGGACCTTACCAAAGTGCACCAATAATCATTGCCGCAACAGCCGAGATAAGAACGGAAAGGTAATTCACTTCTGCTATATACATAGCCCCTCCTTATGATGTTGTTATTGTTCTTTAAAGAGAAGAACGACCGGGTTTTCATTATTTAATTTGTGCCCTCGAAACATACCGGGAGTATTAAACGGCATTGCAATATTTCCGTTTTTATCGATTGCAATAACACCGCCTGTTCCGCCAAGATTTTCTAGTTTATTATGTATAACATCATTTGCAGCATCAACAAGACTAATATTATTATATTCCATCAAAGCTGAAATATCATGAGCAACATTAAGCCGAATAAAATATTCACCTTGTCCGGTTGCAGAAACTGCACATGTATTATTGTTTGCATATGTTCCTGCACCGATAATCGGTACGTCGCCTACCCTTCCGAACTTCTTGTTTGTCATTCCGCCTGTAGATGTAGCCGCAGCTAAGTTCCCGTTTTTATCTAAAGCTACAGCTCCAACTGTTCCAAATTTTTCTTTGCCATCATTTTTTGAAGATTCTTTTTCACGTTGTAATATTTTCTGCAGACTATCCCATCTTTCTTGAACGAAAAAATATTCCGGGTCAACTAACTCAAAACCATTTTGTATTGCAAATTCTTCAGCACCATCAGATATCATCAACACATGAGTAGATTTTTCCATTACTGCCCTGGCTAATGAAATTGGATTTTTAATATGATGTAAACCTGCAACAGCGCCGGCTTGCAAATTTTCTCCGTTCATTATAGCTGCGTCTAATTCATTAATACCACTTGCAGTAAACACAGCTCCTTTACCTGCATTGAAATAAGGTGAATCTTCTAAAATTTTTACAGATGTTTCCACTGCATCTAAACTGCTTCCACCGTTTTCTAATATTTCATATCCTGCTTCGAGTGCTTCGGCAAGTATCTTCTCAAACTCCGCTTCTTGTTCAGGTGAGTATCTTCCCGGCACAATTGAACCGGCACCGCCATGTATTACAATACCATATTTTAATTTTGTTTCCGGTTTATCATTTGAACAAGCGGATAATATAAAGGTTAGCAAAACGGCGAGAAAAACAAGTACGAATTTTTTCATGTTCCCTCTTTTGAAAATCATTGTATGAAAAACAAGTACGAATTTTTTCATGTTCCCTCTTTTGAAAATCATTGTATGAAATTATTTTATATAAAGCTAAAAAGCAATTAAAGAATTTATTTATATTAATGTTCGATGAAAACCATAATAAAAATATTTTTCCTCATGCAACTGCTAATTATTGTTTCTGCTCAGCAGTCATCGCATTATTATGATAAAATTCAGAATCATAATAATGCGGCAGATTCATATGATCTACAAATAACTCAATTTAACAACTCATTAGAATTACAAAAAAATGTATTTGGGTATCTGCCATATTGGGAATTAAATGATGCCAATATTCGATTAGATTTATTAACACATCTTGCCGTTTTTGATTTTGTGTTGCTAAGCGATGGATCAGTATCTTATCCACCAGGTTGGAATAATAATTTAAGCAAATGGATTCAGATTATTAGCAGTGCACAGGAAAGTAATGTAAAAGTAATTATGACTGTTTCTAATTTATCATTAGATGCTGTGGATAGCAATCTTGTAAGTAATCTCATTAATAACAATTCAAACAAAGAAAAGTTTTTTGAAAACATTAAAAGCATTATCACTGATTTTCATTTCGATGGAATCAATATCGATTTCGAAAATCTCAAGTTAAGTGAACGCGGTGATCCAATAAATTTTTTTATGCAAGAGCTTAGGGATTCTTTGGATACTTGGTTTGTCAGTAAAGAATTATCATTTGCTACTCCCGCAGTCAATTGGGACGATAGATGGAAGCTTGAAGAGCTTTCCGAAATTTGTGATTATCTATTTATTATGGGTTACGATTACCATGGGAGCTGGAGTGAGAATGCTGGTCCTGTTGCCCCGTTGAACGGCACAAATGAATTTAGTCCTTACAATTACAAGAGAACAATATCAAATGATTATGCCGATGTTGAGCCATCAAAAATAATTCTCGGTGTGCCTTATTACGGCGCCGAGTGGTTAGTTGACACTAATGATCCTTACACAACTGTTATTCCCAAAGGAAACCCGAACACGAATTGGGTTAAACATGTTAACTATGAAGATGTTTATAATCTCTTTGCAGACAATAATTATTCGGCATTCGATGAAATTTCGCAAACACCCTATGTAATGATTCCGCAAGGCGATGAATTCCAACTTATTTGGATGGACATCGTCCCGAGTTTAGAGTTGAAATATAATTTTGTCATCGAAAAACAATTAAGCGGAATCGGTATTTGGTCTCTTGGTAAAGATGGAAACAGAAATGAACTTTGGAATTTAATTGAGAAAAAATTTACAGATTCAACAACCAGTGTTGTGAGCGAAACGGTAGTGAATGATTTTGTTTTGTTTCAAAATTATCCCAACCCTTTTAATCCGACAACTACAATAAAATTTACTCTCCCAAACGTTGGGGACGAATATATTCGTCCCCCACAAACACGACTTGTTGTTTATGATATTCTCGGACGAGAAGTTGCGACCCTTATAAGCAAAATACTTCAACCGGGTAACCACGAAGTAATTTTTGATGCAGGTAATTTTTCGTCCGGTATATATTTTTATACTTTAACTCATGGATCATTTTGTCAATCACTTAAAATGATTTTGGCTAAATAAGACACTAATTTCACGAATTGACACGAATTAACTTGAATTGAAATTCATGAGATTCGGGTCTTAGGACTAATTTACCAGGCAACAAATGTCGTAATAGTAAATAAACCGAGACATGTATTTTAGACCAATATCAATTGAAAGCAAAATGAAAAATCAAATTTTATATGTCTTGTCAATATTGGTCGTCTTACAATTCGGGGAAACTATGGCACAGAATTCTAAAGAAAAACAAATCGAATTTGAGTTTAAAGTTGATGCATCTCCGAAAGAAATTTATAATGCTTGGACAACAACCGAAGGCATAAAATCTTTTTTCGCTACGGACGGTAAAGTTGAGTTAAAAATGTTCGGAGATTATCACATTTACTTTTTCCCTGATGCACTTGAAGGAAGCCGTAGTGCAGAAGATGAAAAAATAATCGGTTATGAAGAAAATAAAATGATTTCATTTACTTGGGGCTTCCCGCCAATGTTGCCTGAGTTAAGAGCTAACTAGAAAACTGTTGTAACAATAAGGTTTTTTGAAACAGAAGACGGTAAAACAAAAATTATATTTCGTCAAACGGGATGGGGTGAAAGCGAAGATTGGCAGAAAGGTTATAATTATTTTGTAAACGCTTGGGGTAAGTCGGTTTTACCAAAATTAATTTACAGTTTTGAAGTCGGATCTATTGATTGGAATAACATGCCCGATCTTTCTCAATATTATCTGACGAAATAATAAAAAGCCCAACTTCTGAGAGAAGTTGGGCTTTTGCTTTTTATCCTTAGTTTACTATATAAAAAAGGCGGCTCAACCGAGCCGCCTCACAATAATCACAAACCAATCATCTTTTATTACTTCATTAATACCATCTTCTTGGTAAAGTTCACTTTGTCACCAATCAATTGATAGATGTAAACACCTGAAGCTAATTGATTAGCATTGAATTGAACTTTATGAACACCCGGCTGCAATTGAGTATTTAATAACTCTGCAACTTGCTGACCGAGGATGTTATATATAACTACTTTATATTCACCTGCTTTTGGTACGGCAAACTGAATTGTAGTACTTGGATTGAATGGGTTCGGATAGTTTTGATCCAATTTGAATTCTCTCGGTAAATCTTGATCATCAACAGATGTAACACCATTGTCACCAACTTTTCTGTAAATGCTGCCATTGCTGGTTCCAACATAAACACTGCTGTTTGATTCAGATGAACCGCCGATTGCTAGAACCGAACTTGTACCGATTCCGCCCATACCTGCATTACTGAATGATGAACCGCCGTCAGTTGATACGAATATACCACCAAGTAATGTACTGATATAAACATTATCGTTAAGGTCAACAGTTATATCATAGATGTACTGAGCATTGACACCGAAGACCTTAGTCCAAGTTAATCCATTATCATTAGATGTATAAAGTCCGTCGCCATAAGTTCCTGCAAACAATACGCCTGCAGATGTTGAGGCAATCGACCATACAAATTGATAATCGATGTTTAGTTTTGTCCAATTAACACCGCCGTCAGGAGAGAAGCAGATACCATTGCCTAAAGTTGCAACGAATAATTCTACATTAAAGCTGCCTGAGAGTTGAACCGTAATGTCTTGTACTGCCGACCATGAAAGAAGTTCGGAAGTCAACTGAGCCCATGTAGCTCCGTTATCTGAGGATACATAAACACCGCCGCCCCAAACACCGGCGTAGATTTTACCGTCAACCGCTGAAAGTGATCGAACATCCATTCCGACTAAGCCGACTAATACCCAGCTTGAGCCGTTATACATGAAGACACCTTGTTCTGTACCGGCAAAATAATATCCGTTATGGACTAGTAGCGCCCAAATGAAACCAACGTTCATACCTTCGTTGATTAATGTAAATTCAGTTCCTTCTGTATTTGATTTGTAAATTGCACCGCCTAAAGTACCAACTAAAATACAGCCGTCTTCGGTATAAGCAAGTGACCAAACAATTTGACCATCCAAGAAATTACCGACGTATTCCCAACCGCCGTTACTGCCGCCGTTTCCACCGCCGTTACCGTTACCAGGATCTGTACCGTTAACAACGACAACTGCGTCATCCATATCGTTATCCGGATTAGTATCGAATTCTATTACACCGGTAACAACTGCAACGTTTGTAATCTGAGTTTCTGTAGGAATGTTGCCGATAAATTTACTATTGTTAAACTGACCCATGCCTTCAAGTGATTTACAAATCATTTGACCGTTTTGAACACCGGCGACAAAGTTTACATGAGCTTTTGGTGCAAGTATCGATCCGCGTACGTCAATTCCTTGTATTGTAATACTTGTTGCATCTTTAAAGTTGTAGAGAACATTTCCTATTGAAGTACCGGTTACAGTTAAACCTCCGGTCCAGCTAATAGAAGTTCCGCTGACATTCACAAGAACAACCGAACCGTTAGGAACGTTAATTTGGAAATCATTTGCTGAGGATAAATCCGCACCGTCAACCATAAATACATTAAGGTAAGGATCCGTACCTGTAAGTTTTAATCCACCCCACTGCATTGTAGTTGTACCGTTAACAGAGTATCCAAATAATGTACTTGATAAGCCTAACAAATATCCTTCTGCAGCCGCGAAATCAAGCGGAGTATCTTGTCTAAGTGTACCGCCGGTTATACTAACTGCATAGTATTCGCTGTCTAAATTTGTAGAATTTCCGTAAACAACATTACCATTGTATACTGCGCCGGAAATATACTCTAAGTTGTTGCCAACTATTAGAACATCACCGCTATTTGGAGGAAGTTTATCACCAATACTGTAATTTGCAAAATATGCATTTCTTCCAACCGCTACTTTACCTTCAGTATCCGATGATGGTTGATTAACATCATAAAGAACAAATAGATTGTAATCCGATGCAACACCTAAATTAAATGTAGCATTGTTCACATCCTCAACATCTACTTGAACGCTAATTGTTAATGTTTCACTTGCACCGTTTGCTAAGTTGCCAACCATCCAAACACCGGTATTATTATCATATGACCCTGCTGAAGCGTTATGTGATAAATAAACTACACCATCGGGTAATTGATCGGTAACTTGAACACCGTGCGCATCATCAGGACCGTTATTCTTCACTAATATTGTATAAGTGAATATGTCGCCGTCCGATGGATTGCTTGTTGAGGCAGACTTAATAACTTCTATATCAACTTCGGGTTCTTCAAAAGGTGCACAATATCCGAAATCGATTGTATAATCTTTTGAATTATCTGTTGGAAGAATAACTTCTTCACCGTTTTCATTACTATCTTTTGCGGGATTTCCACCTTGATAAGTTGGAGCAGGTGTGTAACCTTCCGGTAAAGTAGATTCATCTACAAAAACAAAGTATGTGCCTGCACATAATTCCGTAAAAGTGTAAATACCGTTGTTATTTGTAAAGGTTTCTGCAATAACTTCTTGATTTGCATTTTTAAGAATTACTTTAACACCAGGAATTCCAACTTCATCATTATCTTGAATACCGTCACAATCTAAATCCAACCACACTCTATTTCCTATTTCACCTTCGCAATCAGGTTCGCAATCAATAAATGTTGTCCATTCCGTATCGAATCTTACATTTGCGGAACCGTCCTCTGGATGACCTATTGCCCATGCGTGATTAACAAGATCACCGCAATCCGAATCTTTTACGGTATATGATTTATTGAAAGTTCTTGTTTCACCTGGAGGAACCGGAGTAACATTCTTAATTTTGTTGTCCCCGTTTGGATTAATTAGAGGATCATATACATCAACGCCACCGCTTAAAGTTACATCACCGCAGTTTTCTATAGTGAAAGTATAAGTAATAACATCACCCGGTTTAGCAGTAGCAGGACCTTCTTTAATTAAACTTACACAGGTTTTATAGTAACCGAAATCGATTGTCATATCATCTGCACAATCTAAAGTAACGGTAACTGATTCATTTTTATTTGCATCACTGTCTTTTGAATCATCACTGCCTTGATTTTTCTTGGTTGAATACCATTTTGTTTGTGTTGTACTTTCGAGAACACCGCCACTGGCATAATTAGAAGAAGCAACTTTAACAGAATATGTTCCGTTTGGCAAACCTGTAAATTCATAATACCCATTAGCATCTGTAGTAGTTGTAACTGTTGTACTACCGTAAGTTAATTCAACAACAACTCCTTCAATGCCCGGCTCACCATTATCTTGTATGCCGTTTACATTTTTATCATGCCATACAAAATCACCGATTTTGTTTAAGCAAGGTTGAGTATCGTCGCAATCTAAAAATCCCTTATCTGCTCCTTCGTTAAAGTTTTCATTAACAGCAGTAGCAGCATCATTTAGCTGACTAAATGTATATGGAGTAGAACCACCGCCAAGAGCAGTATTAGCATATGCCAATAATTGATAAACCGTTAAGCCTGATAGCGGTCCGGTAGTAATTATAAGATCACCAAGAGAATAAGGATTTGATCCTAAGAAACCGGCATCATGGAAATATACGTTTAGGGTTAATGCAACGACTTGACCGGCAAATACATTAATATTTATTGTCGGATCTGTGTAATTTTGCGTTAATGCTGCGGCAGTACCACCTTGAGGTAGAAAATTTTTAACTGCTGTTGCGGATGTTAAATGAATTGTAAAATTTCCGCCAACCGTTAATCCGGCAGGAAATACATCATCAAAATACATATCTCTAATTGTACCCGGTCCGCTGTTTGAAGGACTTCCCCAGCCACCTTGTGTATATGTGGCAAAACCGTTTAAGTCACATTCGATATTCGGTTCATACCAATTAACAGTAGCTGTATTTTGTCTATTTAAACCGGCAGGTGTTGCCAGAACTAATTTTTGATATTTATCAGGAGCATTTTTTTGAACATATCTTGTTCCTTGAGGAACTTTAACACTTGCAGATGCCATAATTTCTGAAAAATCCGAAGCTCCCTGTGTCAACAAAATTGTTGGAGTATAACCGCTAGAATTTGTTACAGCGGAAGTTGCACTTAAGGTGCCGGTTGTTGCAGAGAAATTTACCGTCAACCCGCTGATAGGGTCTCCGTTAATATTATAAGTCCCGACATAAAACTCACCATTTGAACCATAAGGTATTGTTTGAGAGCTCGGTACAATAACTAATGTTTCAAGAGGATAAAAATCACCGGCATTAGCATTTGCATCATTAACTATTGCTTGGGTTCTGTTCTTGATTTCAGTACTTGAAATTGAGGAGATATCAAGACCATCGGCAAAATGCCAAATTGCAAGTTGAATTGCAGTGGCTTCTTTAGCTTCGGTATTCAATGCACCGGCATATGGATAACTTACATAAGGATAATAATAATTCAGTATGTAGGTAATTTCATTTGAAGTCGGACCATCATCTGTATATTCAAATCTTTTTCCCGGTTCATCCTTATAAAAAGCAATTCCATGCGATAAATCTATACAATAGAATTTAGCAGATTCGCCGTCAACATCACCGTTGAAAGTTCCGGCCCATTGATTGTTGAATGGGTTACCAGGATCATAAGGATTATCAAATGAAACTTGAATACCTTTATCTGTTGAAAAAACTTTCGCGGTTCCTGCCCCGCTCATTACTATATTATCAAAAAACGAATTAGGAACTTTTGCTGTTTCGCCTTCGCCCGGTATGGCGAGTGATTGAGTTGAGAATACAACTAATAGGAGAACAGTAGAAAGTATACTTTTAAGTATGTTTCTGTTTTCCAATTTAACCTCCATTTGGTTTGTTATGTTTTGGTTTAATTTCATCACGACTTATTATCCAAAGGAGGTGCCAACTATTTTGTTCGTTTTTGAATTTTTTTCGCACTTTTTTGCTAATGGGGGTGTCTCAATTTGATATTTAGATACATTTGAGATTTACGATTTGTAATTCATTTAAGTCTTGAAATATTAGAAAAATGGAATGATATCAATTAATATAATACTTGTTGTCTGATTTGTATTAACTTTTTGAACTATAAATAAGAAATAAACTAATTCGATTGGTTAATAAATTGTGGTGGTTCTCAAAATGATACTGAATTTATGCACTTATTTTTTAAAAGTGGGTTCATCGCGAGAGGATCAATACATGAACAATTAATTTCAGACGAATAAAAATCTGAAAGACTATTAATTTTTTTTCAGCGAAGCAAGAATACCCGAACCAAGAATTAATATAATAACACACAACGAAATTAAAGTCGGAATATGATACACCTCCGATATCAGCATTTTAATTCCTACATAAATCAATACAATAACAATACTGATTTTTAAGTAACGGAATTTTGTTATCATTGCCGCAAGCGCAAAATAAAGCGAGCGTAAACCGAGAATGGCAAACACGTTGGAAGTGAAAACAATGTAAGGATCGGTAGTTATAGCAAAAATAGCAGGGATTGAATCAACAGCAAAAATTACATCAGTGCTTTCAATTACAAGAAGCACCAGGAATAATTGTGTAATTGCCCTTCTTCCGTTTAGCTTCGTAAAAAAATGATGTCCCTCGTATGTCCCGGTTACGGGATAAAGTTTTCTTGCAAGTTTAACGAGCGGATTATCATCGGGATTTATTTCTTCATTTTTTGAAAGAAGCATTTTAATTGCAGTAAAAATCAATAGTCCGCCGAATACATAAATCATCCAATCAAATCTATCAATCAACGCGGCACCGGCATAAATCATAATACCGCGCATAACAAGTGCCCCTAATATTCCCCAAAATAAAACTCGGTGCTGATATTTGTCCGGCACTCTGAAATAAGAAAAAATCATTGCAATAACAAAAATGTTATCAAGACTTAA
>DSBF01000301.1 GCA_011049495.1 Ignavibacteria bacterium | reverse complement strand
TCGGAGTTCTATATGTAAGATGATTACGTTATGTTTTGGAGAGAAATCCCGCAGGGATTCAATCCGAATAGCCATGAATGAAATTCATGGAAAAGAATGTGACAACCCAACGCAACCAACCACAGCGCGGTTGAATGTATCTGATGCACGATCGAAAATATGTATCCACAGATCTATAAGGATAAAGATGATCAATTGTCAATTTATTCAAATTTCTTCATGAGATCGACAATCTTTCTGGATGTCTGTTCCCAGGTATAATTCGACCTAACCGTTTTCAGAGCATTTTTTCCGATAATATCACGTTTCTCAGGTGAATTAAGTAAATCTATCAACAAACTGGCGAATTTTTTTGGGTTTTTCACATCGACCGTTCTACCGGCATTATTTGGTTCCAGGATTTCCCTTACACCGAATATGGGGCTGGACACAATTGGTTTCCCACATGCCATATAATCAAATAGTTTCATTGGCGAACCAGCGTTTTTTGAAAAAAGATTCTCGTCCCAAGGAGCTACACAAATATTGTAGGAATTTATATAATAAGGTGCTGATTCAAAGGGAACATTTCCGGGGAATAAGAAAGATTTATCCACTTCCTTTTTCCTGGAAAGGTCTTTCCATGATTCCAGCATTGCGCCATCACCGGCAACAATGAATTTTACCTCCGGTAATTCTGAGAGTACATAAGGAGCGGCATTGATGAGATGCTGGATGCCGTGATGCGGATAGCAGCCGCCAATAAAACCAATTATTTTTTCGTCAATAGGCAATCCAATTAAAAGTCTTGCATCGTTGATCGGAATAGGTCGGTATTTATCCGGATTTGTTCCGTTATTTACCGCTACAATTTTATCCGATGAAATCCGGTAATGTTTTATAATTAGCTGTTTTAATCCTTCACTGACGGGGATGAGTAATGTCGAATTCCGATAGTTCAATTCCTGAAACAGGCGAAATAATGACAACTTAAATTTCGAATATCCATATTCCTCAAGCTCGGCTAACACCCAGCCATTGACTTCGATAATAAGCGGAATTGACAAGAGTTTTGATACAAACAGCGGTACTAAAGATGAGCTTTCCCGGTAGTAAATAACAGTTGGTCGCCGAAAAATTGAATAGTAGAGCAAAAATAAAAACCCGAAAAAATCAAAACTGAGCCATTTGATTAGCGGTAGATTGATAATTGGAATCAAATGCAGCTTGATCGGTACGTCAAATTCCGGTTGGATGATTTTCGGATTAAAGAAATGGACTTCATTACCCAATTTCGAGAACCATGAGACAGTTTCTCGAATATGGTTATTCAGTTGTCCGATTTTTTTAAAACCTTCGTAACAGAAATAGTAGATACGCATAGGCTATTTAAATTTTTTTATCATCTTGAGATAAAGTGTTTCTATACATGCCAGATTTCTGGATCTGTCATACTTCTCTTCTGTCAGTTTTCGATTATGCAGACACTTTTGAGAGAGTTTTTCCGAGTCTGCCAGGACATCCTCAATCGCGGCCGCCAGGCTATCCACGGATTCCAAATCGTACAATTTTACAATAAAACCCAAATCTGCTACGCTTTGATTGGATTGATTGTCCGGCAGAATTGGAAAGACGCCGCTGGCGAAGGCTTCCAGTAATGAAATAGATAATCCATCTGTCGGCGATGCTGTTATGTAATAAGATGCCTGGTTGTAAAATCTGGCGATGTCCGAATGCTCGATTTTTTCCCAAAATTTTATGTTCTTTTCCATTGATTTTGTAGTGACTATTTTCTCAAGTTTTCTGCGTTCCTGTCCCTCTCCAACGATATCCAGAGATATATTCGGAAATTCCGCGGCTAATCGTGAAAAAGCCTCAATAATAAAATCGGTGCGATATTGCGGTGTCAGCATTCGGGTGCATAAAAAACGGTTTTCGTCTTTCTCGTTATTTGTGAACCTGAATTGTTGAAGATCAACCCCATATTGGATCTCTGTAATTTTATCAGGATCAGCGCCATAATGTACTGCATTCTGGTACATTTCTTTTGATGGTAATGTAATTTTATCGGCATGTTTTAAGGCGCATTTGACAAAATATTTTTCTACTTTGGAGCGTTTGGGATGAACAAGCAGATCAGAACCGTGGCAGGTCAGAATATGCGGGTGAAAACTGGTAAGACTTGCCAGGTATCCGTAGATATTCGCATAGTGAGAATGCAGGATGTCGGGTTGGATTTTGTGAATTAGTCGGCGGATGGTGATTGTTTTCCGAATTACCTGATATATTGAAGAAAAAAAAGGTACACGAAATTTGCTTTCATATTTTGGAATTGGATAAACGACTACTCCGTCAATATTTGCCGGATTATCGGATATTATCGAGACCGCATGTCCTTTGCGGGTAAAAAACTGCGCCCATTCTATAATATGCAGGGATGATGCGTCACTGAGAATGCAGAGTTTCATACAATACTATCGAATAATTTGGCAAGCTGCTGAGTCTGATTGTAGCGCTTGAACGTATCCAAAACCTTGATATTTTTAGGTTTTGGAAGATTTTCCTGCTGCCAGTCGTTGTAAAGTTTTTTCAATATTTTTTGAATGTCATCAATATCGTTAGGATTAGCACAATAACCCATCCCGGTCAGCATGACAATTTCCCTGAGTTCGTCCTCGGGAACTAATGCTAATATTGGTTTCTGGTAGGATAAATATTCAAATACTTTGGATGGAACTGAAGAATATTTTCCCAATTGAAAAACCAATAATGCCGCTGCCCCTTCCAGAATTTTGGGCAAGTCCTTTTTTGACTGAAAAGGAATAAATTCCGTAGATACGGCAGAGTAACTGCTCAGTTTATCAACAATCTGCTTTTCGGCATTCCCGATAAATAAAAAATGAAAATTCATTTCTGGATTTATTTTACCTAATTCATCCAGAGCGTCGTACAATTGTATTGGATAGTATTGTCCGTACATGGAACCGGTATAAGCAACCACCAGTTTATTGCTTTTCGTATATCCAAGTGGAGTCAGTTGCTTAAAACCGTTATATATCACCTCGATTTTATCTGACGGAAGAAAGGAATATTTTTGTAAATATTCATTTTTAAATGTTTTCGTGACAACGACGATTTTTTTCGCATTGGTTAAGAATTCTTTTTCAATAGCGGACTCTTTTTTTTCTCGATTTTTACCTTGAAAAGGATAATGAGGTTGCAGGGTCCAGAGATCACGGAATTCACATACCCAGGGGATATTGAATTGCTGCGAAAGTTTCTGTCCGATAATATGCGCGCAGACGGATGGAGATGTCGAAAAAATTATATCATATTTACTGGTTTTTAATTCTTTTTTACCTTTTAATAAAGCGAGCGGCAGCCAGCCCACTTTTTTATCGGGGATAACCCACTTTTTCTCTATCAGATCATATAGTTTCTCCAAACCGATTTTTGAAAACAGGACATGCAGAAACAATAAATTAAATTCCTTTGCCCGAATAACTTTTACATTTTCAGGTATTTGATCCAACAGGGATTCATCTCTCGACCAACTTTGTGGATTTTTAACTGTTAAAACAGTAGTAAACCACCCAAATTCCTGAAGATATTTCACAAAATTTAATGATCGAAATACTCCTCCCGTTGCTAATGGTGGAAAGTAATAACTGAGGAACAGGACACGTTTCATTTACTTGTTAAATAGGAAAAAAAGGTGAATATTAAAAACAATTATGAATGAACATTCTAATTTAAAAAATCAAATGGTGACCGGCTCGTTCTGGGTATTCGGGGCGAATCTGATCTCGCGGGGGATCAGTTTTTTATCAACGCTGATCTTGGCAAGACTCCTGACCCCGGAAGCGTTTGGCATTATTGGCTACGGTTTTTTAATTGTCAGCGCCATTGGTCTGCTGCGTGAAATGGGCTTTAATTCGGCGCTTATTTATCAGAAGACTGAAATCGAACGAGCGGCTTCGACATCAATAGTATTTATTTTTCTGTGGAGCACGTTTTTATATTTCCTGGTATTTGGCTTGGCGCCGCTTGCAGCGCTGTTTTTTCGGGAGCCCCGGCTGACGGCATTGCTCAGGGTATTGACGATTAGTTTGATACTGAACTCTCTGTCCAGCATCCCCATGTCGTTGCTTTCAAAAGAGATCAATTTCAAACGACGGGTGATCCCCGAACTATTAAATCTGACTGTATATGGGATAGTAACGGTAATATTCGCATGGCTTGGATTTAATTACTGGGCGTTTGTGATTGGCGTACTGACTGCCGATCTGTTTCAACTGATCTCGGCTTTAATTTTAAGACCAATTAAAATCCGTTTAAAACCTGATTTCCCCATATTAAAAGAATTATTCGTATTTGGTAAAAGTGTCATGGGACTGGGCATTCTAAATTTCGGGATCCGCAACATTGATGACTTTTTTGTTGGACGGATGCTGGGGACGGAACCGTTGGGTATCTATAATTTCGCTTACCGGATTGCCAATATCCCTGCTACGAATATAACAAATGTTCTTGGTAAAGTGCTCTATCCCGGATTTACGAAAATTGCAGATGATACAAACCGTTTACGCAAAGCCTTTCTGAAATCGCTTGAATATGTGACATTTATAACTATCCCGGTCACTCTTTATATAATTTTGATAACTCCTGATGTAATTCATCTGTTCTTACCGAAGTGGATTGAGGCAATTGTACCCATTCAATTAATTGCCTACTTTGGCGGAATCCGTTCATTAAGTTCGGGTTCGGGAAGTGTGTTTTTAGCGAAAGGGAAACCCAATCTGCTGTTACCAATTTCGTTGACTCAGTTAATTTTCCTGGCTGTGTTTCTTTATCCGACAATCCATTTTTTTGGTCTGATCGGCGTCTGTATATTGGTAAATATCGATATGACGATTTCTTGTGTTTGGGGATTTCTGAGACTTAAAACGCTGATAGGATTATCACTAAAATCCTTATTAAGAATTATGATATTTCCAATAATTGTATCGATTTGTATTATCATCTTTATATTATTTGTGAGCAATGCATTTTTTACATATGATAAAATGGTTTTATTTCTATTGAAAACTATTACATTCCCCATAGTATATTTAATTACTACAAGACTATTATCAGACAAACCGCAAATGATATTAAAGGACTTATTAAATATCAATTAATGTTTTTGTTTGACTTTTTTAACTAATATCATTTGAATATCTGATCTATTACCTGACATAAAAACCGGGTCAATATGATATTGAATTGCTCCGATCATTTTTTCAAAATCGATATGTATTTTTGACAACTCCCATTTTAATAATGAATAAAATGATTGAAACGGTATCTTTTTCTTTAGTAGGAAATTCACTGGTTTACGATCGATTATTTTTAATCCGTACTTATTTAATATTTTAGAATATTTAGCAATAGATCTAAATTTAAAATATACTAATCCGGTATTTGGTACTTGGTCTACAAATCTATCTGTAATGACAATGATTGTATTATCATCACACAATTTCGATATATTTTCAATAGCTTTTTGAAATAAATCATCATCAATGATATAGTATAGAACATCGAAGACTGAGATTATATCATATTTATTATCAGTTAGCAATACTGGAAGCTGACTAGTAATATCATTTTGTACGAATTGATATTCCGGGAATTTTTTAGACAAATTTTGCACACTAATATCGGTTATGTCAGTCCCAATTAACGATGAAACACTATTTTTTTTAAAAAAATCAATATAATAACCTGTACCAGATCCTATATCCAGTATCCGTTTATCTTTAATTATATTTTGATTATTTTGCATTAGTGATTTAAGAGTTCTGATATAGGCTTTGTAAACATACTGATTATATTCCCATGAGAAAGAAATATGTGCAGAACTCCTAAATGAAAAGTCTGTCTTATATCTTTTAGTCCAATATTCTTGTGATACTTCCAATATATTCCTCCATTATGAAATTCGTTTCCATGGACTGTATAAAATCCATTTTTTTAGTGATGGGTCATATTTCTGATGAAACGGGACTTCTTTATTATTAAATAGTAGAATAAAACGTTTACGCGAACTTACAATAAATGAAAGTCCATTCAATAAATTATTATTGTTTTGTTCCCCTTTAATTGATGGAAACGTGAGATTTATTATATATTTTGAATCATGTATTTTTATATCAGTTCTTAATTCTTTAGCTGCTAATGCAAAGTTTAATAATCTTGAAGTTGTACATACTAATAAATGTTGGCGATGATATAATTCCGAAATCTTGTTGTAAACCGGGACGACTTTTTTTAATATTTCCCAGGTACAATTCTTTCCAAGATGTATATAAACACACATTTTTCCTTTAGATAGCAGGAGTTTTTCGATTATTTGTTCTGATAGTATTTCCGGTAAATCTGACAGGGTAGCTTTATTCCAAAAACCGTATCGAGTAAATTTCAACAGTTTTTGATTGTCTCGCAATATTACTGGTCGGATTAAAGAATTTGCAGTCGGTAAAAAAATATGTCTTAATAAAATCAATTTACATATCAATTTAGAATAAGTTTTTATTTTGTACACCGTACTGGAATTATTATCAAAATAGACTTCATCAATATTAAACCTTCTATCTTGACCAATGAATTTTGTTATATCATTCAACCATACAAACGTGGTATTTAAATATGGTAATAGGTCTGCAGAATAGAATTCGGAATCCGGGTCATCTCCTGAGCCATATACTAAGTTTTGTGAGTTATGACTGTCACCATGATTTATCCAGACAGGACATTTTATCGAATATTTAATAGATTCTTCAGTTGCTTTTTCTGCATATTTTCTTTTAAAGCCTCCAACTTTTGAAAAATTACCCCAAGTATGAAGACAATCTAAATAACCTCTTTTGTTTAGATCAATTATTTCTTGATAATATTCTGATTTCTGTTGGCTTAAATTTCTAAAATATGAAAATGCGTATTCATCAGCGTCTGGATTCTGAAAAAACCAAAAACTGTTTCCTATTTCGATATTTATTCCTTTACCAATACTGGTATCATTATCAGTATTAAAAAATTGATGTAACAGCTGAAATTTACTCCACGAACATTGATCGATGTCGTTGGTTAGAGATAGCATTGCTTTGTAAGGGTAGGGAATAGGTAAAATATTAAGTGTAATCATTTCCCGTGAATTCTTAATTTGATACTGTTAAATAGTCGGCTCAAATTCGATTGAAATATTTCTGCATAGTACAGTTCATTTTGAAAAGAAGTCCAGAAATATTTATATTTTTCCGAACCACGTAGGAAGTAAAAAGTTTTTATATTTTTAGATATAAGATAATCAAACATTTTATACAATAATATTTGCCCGATCTTTTTGACAGAAGCATCGGGATTAAAACCTGAATTGTAAAAATAAACCGCATCGTTTAGAATCAAGCAATAGGCAGATGCTATTGGAGTATCATGCTTGATAATCCAAAAAAATAGAACGGAATCCGGTGAGTTTTGTATATAGTCTTTATGAAAATGGACAAATTGTTGGTTGGAAAAATTACTGAATTTTCCTTGTGAAGAGATACGTTTCAAATGCAACTCAGTAAAATAATCAAGTGAAGTAGTTGGATTATCCATAAATCCAATTTGAAATCTTACATCTGGATTATTAAATGCAGAACGAACATAAGATAAAAAACGACTTTTTGTTTTTTCTGAGTGATGATTAAAAATCGAATCAATTTGATCCGGTAACCGTAAATACGGACAAAATTTGTTAGTTGATCCAGAATACGCTATCATTCTCTGATTTTTATAGGATGTCACAAGATTGTATAATAAGCTATTATTTGTAAAATCTTTAAGATGAAAATATGAGCATTTACTGAATTTTGTGGCGAATAAATATTGATAAAATTCCAGACATTCCTTTTCGAGATTTTTTATGCAGATAATATCGAGATAATCCGATGCGACAAAATTAGATGATAACAGTGAATATTTTGTAAAACATAATTCCTTCAAATAGTAAAGCGGAAAGATCGAAATCGGTTGTTTATCTTGGTAAAGGATTATTATCAACAATTTTGCACTACTTTTATAATTTTTCCACCAATAGTAATTCCAGCTGAATGAGGAAAATATATGATTTGTTGATTTTGAAAATATTTCCTCCCATTTTTCTTTTATATCAAGAAAATCAGATTCATTATTTATGAATTGATATTTTATATTCAATTAGTAGTTACCTGACGTTATCAGTTTAATAAAGTTATCAGTATTCTTGGTCAAATTGAATTTTTCTTTCACAGTTTTCCGGGCTGTTTGACCGAATTTTTCACAAAGTCCCGGATTCTTATATAATTCGATGATTTTTCCCGCCAGTGCCTGTGGGTCTTTGGGCGGAACAAGATAGCCACTGATTCCATCCTCAATAATCTCGGGTAATCCGGTAATATTCGATGCAATTACCGGTACTTCCATCGCCATGGCTTCCATGACGGCGACCGGGATGCCTTCGGAAATACTTGGCAGAACGAAAACATCCGAAATGCTTAAATATTCCCGAATTTCACTTTGGGTTTTAATGCCAAGTAACGTTGTACAATCTTCTATGCCGCTTTCTTGAATCAAATTAAACAGAGAATCGTATTCAGAACCTCCGCCGATTATTTGACATGTAAAGGAAATGTATTGTTCTTTTAACAATCGGCATGCTTCAATCAGATACGTCACTCCTTTGACTTTTTTTAAAGCAGTGACCGATAAAATTGAAAAATAATCAGGCTTTTCCCTCTTTTCCGGTTTCTTAAAGTAGTCGGTATCAATCCCGCAATAATTCACTACGATTTGGTCCGATGAAAGATTGTATTTTTCTATCAATCGTTTTTTATTGTAATTTGAGATAGTAATAAATGGTTTGGCATTAGTGATCAGTTCTTTTAGATAGGGTTCAGGATATAGAAGGAGTTCTGAACCGTGACCAGTGCAACTGAATGGCATATTGGTAAACTTTGAAAAAAGATAACCCTTTAATGCGGCGTTATTGGCAAAATGGGCATGTATCCGGTCAGTTTTATTCTTTAGAATGACATGGTAGGAGGAGAGATATTTAAGTGCATCTTGAAATCCCAGATATTTTTTTAATATGGGAAAATGGTTAATGATTTTCACCGGCTGTTTAAATAATAGATAGGTTATCGAAAAAATCCGTATTTTATTTGTAAGGTAAATTACATTAAAAGGTAAATCATTAATCTTTGACTTTTTTCCACCCCAAACTGCTATTACTGTAATATTATGACCACGCCGGGACATTTCCAGCATTTCATCATGCGAGACGATTTTATGCTTGGTGGGGTAGAAATTGAGAAAATAAAGAAGGTGCATAAAACTAATTTATCAATATTGTCAATGGTGATATTCCATTTCCTGAAAAAATCACCCACGAATCAGCCGGAAGGTCAATGATCCGATAGATTTTACGAGGAGAAAAATCATTGATGAACACTTCTTCTTCAATGATTTGATGGTCTTTGTCAATGACCGAATAGTAGAATACATGGTGAGTGCCGCCTCTTGAATGAAAAGATATCTTTGCAACCGGAGTCTTGGTCTTGATAAAAATCATTCCGGCGTGTTGCCAGAATAACTCGTCGGAAGCAGTAATAGATGCGGCAGGAAAAACCGAAATATCATCGTTATAAATAATGAATTGCGGAAAATTTAATTTTCCTGCTTTAATCGAATCTGGTAATTGCAAAACTTTAAGATTGTTTTGTTTTTGGATGTAATCAGGATAAAGATTTCCGGTGAGCAGTGTATCGGTATTGTTGATTTGCGTCCATGGAAGGATAGATGAATTTATTGCCGCATATTTAATCTTGTATTTTTGAAGAATGGTATTTTTTAATTCAGAAAGAATTAGCGGATTAAAAAAACGATTGGTATCCCGAATCCGTGTTTTCAAATCAAGTGGTGGCGTCGAATGAGCCGTCATGGCTACAATATCAATATCAGCAAAAACCGG
>DSBF01000309.1 GCA_011049495.1 Ignavibacteria bacterium | reverse complement strand
TAATATTCGGGAACGCACGTCATTAATTCTGCATCCCAATCATACATACAGCCCATTCTTTTAAGCTGATCACGAATATCTTTAATATTTTCTAAGGTTGAATCTTGAGGGTGCACACCGGTTTGAATTGCATAATTTTCCGCAGGCAGTCCAAATGCATCATAACCCATCGGTTCAAAGACATTAAAGCCCTGTAACTTTTTGAATCTTGCCCAGGAATCTGTTGGTCCGTAATTATACCAATGCCCAATGTGAAGTTTCGACCCGGATGGATAAATAAACATTACGAGAGTATAAAGTTTCTTTTTAGTTTCGGAAAGGTCGGTTTTGTAAACTTTGTTGTCTTCCCAATATTTCTGCCATTTAGTTTCGATTTCTGTAAAAGGATAACGCATAAAATCCATAAGTTTATTTAAAAGAAGGTAAAAATTATCAAATAAAGGGGGGTTTAGCAAGGAGAGAAAAAGGTCATTAATAAGTCAAATGTTATTAAACAAATTTTATGTTTTCAGATGCTGCTTTGAAAAATTCTTTTGACCAAAGTTCGAGTGATATTTTATTATCGACAAAAGGTTCAACTTCTTTTCTTGCTTTTTCTATATCAAGATTTTCTATCGTATTATTTAGAATTTCTAAAAACTTTTCTTTGGTTAACTCTTTCTTTTCTTTATAATCACCTGACTGTCGCATTCTTTCTTCAAGGTGCTTAAGTTTTAGTTCCGGGTAATTCCCAACATACCAAGCAAAGTCATACCAGTCTCTGCCTTTCACTCTCGATTTCCATTTTCTGCAGAGAATCGCATGCATTTTACCGGCAAATAATGAAGGGAGTGTAAAAGACTTTACAGCAAATTGGATTGGTGAAAAAACATATTTCATTTCCGTATCGAATCCGGGCGGCGGGTTAGTATCGACTTCCAACTTAACTTTCAGAACTTTTTGTTTGTCGAATGATAATGTTAGACTCGAAGGTGCTTCGATTACAATTAATTGATTTAGAGTATTTGTTTTTATGAAAGCAGATTCGATTTCCGATCCTTTGCTTTTCGCTTTTACTTCGAAAGTAACTTTAAAACCAAACGCTTCGAGTTCTCGGATGATTGAATTTTTATATTTTTCAAAAGTGAAGTTTTTATTCGGTTTTAATAATGAAAAATCAAGGTCTTCGGAAAATCTATCTAAACCGTAAAGTATTCTTAAAGCAGTACCGCCGTAAAAGGCAGCATGCTCAAAGAAATTAGAACGCCACAAACCAAGTAATGCTAAGGACTGCAGCGATTCTCTTAATAACTGAACTATTTCCTGCTCAGATTCTGGCAGCGGTTTCGATATTAGTTGTTTCAATAGATCATTCATTTAATTGTAAACTCTCTTTTCAAAAAATCTACAAACCAATTTATTTTTCTTGCAGAATAAACTTCCTTAAGCTGCTCGATGAAATTCTTATCAAGAAAGTTTTTCAAAACATCGTGGTCAATTCTTAAGTCATCATACAGATATTGTTCATAAGATTTGGGTGAAGTCGGTTTGAATCTTTTATCCAGCCAAATTTTATCCGCTAATGCTTTTAAAGGATTAGCCGTAAAATATTGTCCGTTATTCGTTTTGTTTATTTCAATACCGATAGAGAAACGTTCTTTATTGAGCTGCATGTAAGTAAATTTTCCGACTGGAGTGTCAAATGACCTTGACCTTCCCGTTGTTATAGACGTAATTGTTTTTACCTGCTCAGGAATTAATCCCACAGCGGAAAGAACGTAATCACAGCTGATAACCGAAGGTCCATAAATTAAGTTTGCCAGCTGTTCCCGGCTGTAAGGTTTTTTGCGCCATACTTCTCCAAAGACATACACCCCTTTTTTAATCCGGATTATATCGCCATTCTTTAAAAGGGTGTTAATTACATCGCGCGGTTTTTTGTAATTCCCAAGGGCATCAATTACTTGCGTGTAAGTGAATATTTCTTCCTTGATACTTTCTCTTATTTTTTGGCTGGCTTTCATTATTTGCGGTCTATGTCCATATTTATTGGACTTACTATGCAAATTTAGAGAGTTGTTTGCTGAGTTGCAATAAAAATTGTTGGTATTATTTAATAAAATCCGGTTGAGAGGTTTTCTCTATTTTAGGGGAGTCGATCGGTAATTATATCAATACCCGTTATGAAGTTTTGATCCCGAAGTATAAATAAACTTTACGAGAGTGTTAAGTTTATTTATAAGAAGGTGAAAATTATCAAATAAAGGGGGGTTTAGCAAACTTGTGAAACATGCTTTTATTAAGAAAATTTTTGAGAAAACTCAAATTTTTAAGTTTGATTGGAGAAAATAATTCTCGAATTCAAACCAATACCCGAAGTAAATTTTCAAAGAAAATTTAAGTAACATACTTTTCTTCAAACTTGATTTTAATATCTAATGAATCAAGCACTTTTAGTATTGTCTCAAAACGCGGTTGTGAATCTGATTTAAGTGCCTTGTATAGACTTTCTCTTCCTAATCCTGATTTTACCGCAATTTGTCCCATACCTTTTGCTTTTGCAATATCGCCAATTGAACTAATTAGAAGAGATGTATCACCTGTTTCTAAAATCGCTGTTAAATATTCTGCGATAACACTTTCATTATCTAAATAATCGGCAACATCAAATTTTGTTAGCTTTTTACTCATTATCCTTCTCCAATCTTTTAAGAATTGACAAAGCTTTACTGATATCTTGTTTTTGCGATGATTTAATTCCTCCAATTAATAATAGGATCAACCGTTGCTCAAGAAGAGTAAAATATATGCGGTAACCGGGACCGTAATTTATTCTAAACTCATACAATTTTGAATGAATTGATTTATAATCCCCCAGATTACCTAGTTCAACTGCCTTAAGTTTTGCAAGTATTTTTGCTTTTCCGCGTAAGTCCCGTAATTTTTTTAACTATTTATCAAATTGATCTGTTCGTTGAATTAAATACATGCTCAAATGTATCCTAATGGATACATATTATCAAGCAAAAAATTACTCACCAGCTAATCGGAACTTTCAACCCCTATCGAAAAGCAAGAGTATTGTTTAGTGCAATGTGTTTGTAATTATTACCCTCTTCTCCTATCTTTAAAAATAAAACTAACCGAAATTTACGAGGTCATAATGCAAAAACTATTTCTAATTATTTTTATATCGATTTTTTCTTTTCTGCAATTATCAGCACAAGATAAACACCCGATTACTATCGATGATTTATGGGCAATGAAGAGAATCGGTTCATTCGATATTTCACCTGATGGTAAAACCATTGCATTCGATCAAACTAATTACAGTTTTGAAACTAATAAAGGCAATACAGATATTTATTTAATTGACGCCGATGGAAATAATTTACGTCCATTTAAAAACTTGGATGTTAATGAATCCACCCCAAAATTTTCCCCTGATGGCAGATTATCGTTTCAACGCGGAGGTCAATTATGGATTGCAGATATTAACGGCAGTGATGAAAAACAATTAACCGATATATATACCGGTGCAAGCGGAATTGTTTGGGCAAACGATGGTTCTAAATTTCTTTTTACCTCTTCGGTATGGACTGAGTGTGAAACACAAGACTGCAATAAACAAAAAGATGAAGAACGAGCTAACAGAGGTTACGAAGCTGAAATATTCGATGAACTTTTATTCCGTCATTGGAATGATTGGCGCGGACCGAAACGCTCCCATTTATTTTTAATGGATTTACAAAAAAATGAATACTTCGATTTAACTTTAGGTTTACATACCGATATACCGACAATAGCTTTGGGAAGCAGTCAAGATTATGCAATTTCTCCCGATGGCAAGGAAGCTGCATTTGTTATGAACGCAACAGGTAATCAAGCTATTAATACAAACAACGATATATTTATTTTATCATTAGAAAATTTGCAGCAAGGAAAAGCTCCCGAAATTAAAAAGATTTCGGTAAGTGAAGGAAACGATAATCAACCTGTATATTCACCCGACGGTAAATATATTGCATTTCGTTCGATGGCACGCCCCGGATTTGAAGCCGATAAACAAACTTTGGTACTATATGATCGTGAATCCGGGAAGTTAAATGATATTAGCGAACATATTGATTTATCGGTAGGTAAAATAGTTTGGGCAGATGATTCAAAATCAATTTACTTTGATTCTGCGAATAAAGTTTATAACTCTATTTATCAAATCGATATTGAAGCGAAAGAATTAAAACTTATATATGAACCGCATAGCAATTCCAATATTACTTTGTCATCCAGTGGTTCAAAGTTATTTTTCAAACAACAAAGAAATAATTTACCGCATGAAATATTTTCAATTGATACTGACGGTAGCAACTTTAAACAAATTACTTATGTAAATAAAGAAGTTCTTTCAAGCATAGAATTTGGTGAGATGGGAACATTTTGGAGTGAAGGTGCGGAAGGCGCTCAAGTTCAATCAATATTGATTAAGCCGCCGTTCTTTGATCCGAATAAAAAATATCCGATGATATTCTTAGTTCACGGTGGTCCGCAAGGTAATTGGTCGGATGATTTTCACTTTAGATGGAATATGCAAATGTTTGCATCCCCCGGTTATGTTGTTGTTGCTCCTAATCCTCGTGGTAGTACCGGATACGGACAAAAATTCACCGATGAAATTTCGCAAGACTGGGGTGGAAAGGTTTATATCGATTTAATGAATGCATACGATTATGCAGTTGATAATTTTGATTTCGTTGATTCTAAAAATACATTTGCTGCTGGTGCTTCATACGGCGGTTATATGATTTCTTGGATTGCTGGTCATACAGATCGTTTTAATGCACTTGTTTGTCACGCCGGAGTTTATAATTTGGAAAGTATGTGGGGATCGACAGAAGAGCTTTGGTTCCCTGAATGGGAATTCGGTGGTACGCCTTGGCAAAATCGTGCACTTTATCAAAAATGGTCACCGCACATGTATGCTGAAAATTTTAAGACTCCGACTTTGGTTGTTCACGGTGCTAATGATTTCCGGGTACCCGAAACTCAAGCATTTGAATTCTTTACAACTTTACAACGTTTGGAAGTAGAAAGTAAATTTTTATATTTTCCTGATGAAACTCACTTTGTTGCGAAACCTCGTAATGCCCGGTTATGGTGGAATACACTTTACGATTGGTTTGAAAACTATAAAACGGAGAAATAAATATGAATGAAAAAGATGATATGTTCGATCTCGATAACTTATCGGACGAAGAAATTAGAAGTGAATTTAACGAACAATTTGACAGCAAAGTAAAAGTTGATAACGGAAAAGAATATGTTGAAGAAAGACTCTGGGAAAAAGTTGAGCGGATCGGAAGAAAAATTTCTTTTGCCAAAGATATTAAAGCCTTATTCAATTATATGATTGATCCTTCCGTCGCATGGTACAGAAAATCTATTGTAGTGGGTGCATTAATTTATTTTATTTCACCTATTGATGCTATCCCGGACATTGCGCCGCTTATCGGTTACCTGGATGATTTAGGTGTAATCACCGCTGTGCTGAAGTACATGGGCAGTGAACTTATTCCTTACTATAATTAAGAGAAATTAATATGAAAAGAATTATAAAATACCTGTCGATCCTTTCGGCAGGTATTTTTCTTTTTAGCTGTGGCGGTAATTATCCTCCGCTTGAGACTGTTGAATCTGTTGATATTCAAAGATATCTCGGTAAGTGGTACGAGATTGCCCTTCTTCCCAACAGATTTGAAGAAGGTTGTTTTTGTACAACTGCAGAATATTCTCTTATTGACAGCGAAACAATTCGAGTAATAAATAGCTGTAATAAAAAAAGTGCAGACGGAAAACTTGATCAAGCAAAAGGAAAAGCATTCGTTGTTGAAGGAAGCGGTAACTCAAAATTAAAAGTGCAGTTCTTCTGGCCTTTCAAAGGTGATTATTGGATACTTGAACTCGATGAAGATTATCAACACGTTCTTGTAGGTTCACCAAGCAGAAAGTATTTGTGGATACTTGCAAGAACTCCACAGCTTGACCGGGATATAATTGATAGTTTATTAACAACCGCCGAACAAAAAGGATTTGATACGTCGAAAATAATTTATGCTGATCAATCTTGTTATAATTAGTCTATCATAGGAAAACATAAATGAACAACTTTAAAATAAAAAAGAGTGAAATCCTTTTTAAAGGAAAAGTCTTTGATATAAAATTAGATGAAATAGAATACGATTCATCCGGCAATAACGGAAGAAGAGAAGTTGTGCTTCATCCCGGCGGAGCAGTTGTCTTGCCAATTACAGATAAAGGTAAAATAATTTTTGTTCGGCAATTCCGTTATCCGTTTCAAGAGTGGGTTTTAGAATTGCCTGCCGGTAAACTCGATCCCGGTGAAGATCCTCTAACTTGTGCTACACGAGAGTTAACTGAAGAAACGGGATACACCGCCGGTAAGATTGCTAAACTCGGACATATCTATACAACACCCGGTTTTTGTAATGAAATACTTCATATCTATCTCGCCGAGAATTTAACTCCAGGTAATCACGCACGTGAAGAAGGTGAAGAAGGTATGCAGATAATTGAATTAACTATCGATGAAGTAAAAAACAAAATTAACAGCGGTGAATTAGTTGATGCAAAATCAATTAGTAGTGTTATGATGTACTTGAATAAATCCTAAATTCTAATCCTTTGGTTAGCGGATTTAGAATTTAGATATTACGATTTCAGAAAAGTTCTTCCAAATCAATTTTCCGGATATCTTTTATTGGTCTGCCTAAAAAAGTATTGGCGATAGTTTTAAATTTTTGAGGAAGATCACTGACATAATATTCTCTTTTACCAATTTGATGCGATTCGTTTCTTAAACCTCTTCCGTGCAAATAATTCTCTACAATCGAAGAAGCAGCTTTTCCTGAATCAATTAGAGTTACGTCATTCCCCATCACTTCTTGAATAACTTTTGATAATATTGGGTAGTGCGTACAACCTAAAATTAATGTATCGACTTTTTTCTTTTTCAATTCGGCTAGATACTCTTCGGCAATAAGTTTTGTTGCGGGATGATCTGTCATTCCTTCTTCGGCTAATGGGACAAATAACGGACATGCTTTTTCATAAACTTGTAATTTTTTATTCTGCTTATGCAACTCTTTTGAATATGCTTTGTTGTTAATAGTTGCATGTGTTCCTATAACTCCGATTCTCCCATTCTTAGTTTTTTCTATTGCTGCTTTAACGCCCGGTTCAATCATTCCTACAATCGGGACATCAAAACTTTTTCGTAATACATTCAGAGAAACAGATGATGCGGTGTTGCATGCAACAATTATCATTTTAACATTTTTATTCAGTAAAAACTTTGCATCTTGTTTCGAATATTCTATGACGGTTTCGTTTGATTTACTCCCGTATGGTACTCTTGCAGTATCTCCAAAATAAATAAGATTTTCGTTCGGTAAGATTTGTTCAAGTTCTTTTACAACAGTTAATCCGCCTATACCGGAATCAAAAATGCCAACCGGGTTTGTTCTATTCATAAAATTCAATTCATTACCTAAAGCATTTGTTCAATAGTATCTGTTAATTCTTTTTTAATTAATTCAAAATTATTGGGAGAGATTTTTTTCCCGGTTTGCGTGAGTACATAAAATGAGTCAACAACATCATCCCCTTTTGTAGAAATTTTTGCAAAGTAAATACTCAACCCGAGTTCAGACAGTTTTCTTGTAATTTGATAAAGCAGTCCAAGTCTATCCGGAGAGAAGATATCAATTATTGTATACCTCTGATGTTTTTCAAAGAGAACTTTAACGGTTCCTTTTCGGCTGAATAATTTATCCTCTATCCGCCACCATTTTGATTTTACTCTTTTGAATTCTTTGTTAATGGATAACTGGTTATTAATCGAAGCGATAATATCATCTTTGATTTTCTCATAACGTTCCGGTTCTATTTTATTGTTAGTTCTAAAATCGGTCACGTTAAAATTATCGATTATCAGTCCGTCTTTACGTGTAAAGATTCGTGCGTCGTTAATATTTAGATCGTTAATTGACAGCGCTCCGCATAGACGAGCAAGAACGGATTCATTATCTTCGGTAATTACTGTTATACTTGTATATGTTTCTTCTTCTTTGAAAAAAACAGATGTATCTTCACCGTTTGCAATTTCTTCTGCGTGTGCATTAATTTCTTCATCGGAAAATTGCTGCAAGTAAGTCAGGTCATCAAAAGCCTCTAAGTGCTGGCGCAATGATTCATCTGCTTCTTTCACTTTACCGTTTATAGTTTCCAAAGTATCTGCATAAATTAATTGCTCACCGGAAATGCGTTCTTCCAACATGATTTTTGTTTTGCGGTAAAGTTCAAAAAGTAAATCGCTTTTCCATTGAGTCCAAACAACAGGACTAACAGCCGAGAGATCGGCATAAGTTAATAAGTAAAGCATTTCCAAAGCTTCAACGGAAGGTACATTTGCCGCAAATTGATCGAGTGTTATCGGGTCGTTTATATTTCTTCTGAAAGCAACTTGTTCCATTGTTAAATGATGACGTACAAGAAATCTAACTAAGTTTATTTCTTCCTGTTCGTATCCGAGTCGTTCCATTATTGAAGAAGCAATCTCGGCGCCAATAATTTCATGCCCGGAAACACTGATCGGTTTTGCAATATCATGGAAAAGTACACCGAGATACAAAAGATCTCGCCGTTCAATATCATAGAATATTTTATTTAGTCTAGAATCATCATCTTTCAACTTTTCCAAATTAGTAAGTGCGATAATGGTATGTTCGTCTGCAGTATAACAATGATAAACACCGGGTTGAAAGAAGCCTACTAAATCTCTTAATTCGGAGAGAAAAGCTGTCAACACACCGAGTTCATTCATTGTGCTTATGGTTTTACCGACATTCTTGGGAAGGCGCAGCAGCTCTCTAAAAAATGTTGAGCTTGTATTTTCCGGTTTAATTTCCTCATCGGTCTGCAGGGCAAGTTCAATTATTTTTGAACGAAGATTTTCATCAAATACAGCATCTCTAACCGCACGGTAATAAAAAACTCTCAATACTTTCGAAAGATCAACTTCGGAATTCGGATCGGCAAGCGAAAGCCTGTTGCCTTTCATTATAAAATCATCGTCTATTTTTATTGAGAGATAATCGGAGATAGGATTAGAAATTTCCTCGTCAAATTTTTTCATCATTGTTCTAGAGAAAAGTTTTAAGATGCTGGAACTCATAAAATAATCTTTCATAAAATTATGCCATGCATCCGGCGGGTACTCAAGTAAGTTTGCTATTTTTTCTTGTGATGAAAATTCCAATCTATCTGATTTATTAGGTGAAATAATATGAAGATGATTTCTTACGGAAAGAATAAATTTATAACTGTTTAATAAGCGGTTTGCAATTTTACTGTTAATACTTTTCGTTTGTTTTAACGATTCGATAAAGGCTTCTGTCTGTGTAGTTTCATTTTGGTTAGATAGTATCAAATCATTTTTGAATGAATACATCCATTCTGCTGCTTGAAGATCACGCAAACCCCCGGCTGTAAATTTTATGTTCGGTTCAAGAACTTTTGATGAATCCCCGTATTTTGAATGACGAAGTTTAGTATCGGCAAAAAATTCTTTGATTAAATTAATCTTATCATTTTTAGTTAAAATAGAGGTAATAAGATTATTCCAATCAATATAAATATCGTCATTACCTAAAATTATTCTTGTCTCAAAAAACTGTGTGAATGCATGTAAATCTTCGTTTAGGAATTTCATAATATCATCGAAGTCTCGCACAGTATGAGAGACTTCAATTCCGCAATCCCATAAATCAGTTACACATTTATTAATAATTGCTTCGTTGCCCTCAACACTACGGCAGATAAACATAATATCAATATCGGAATAAGGTGAGAGTTCCCTTCTGCTGAAACTTCCGGCAGAAGCAATTGCAAATTCAATTTTGTAATTGTGTAAAATTCTTCTGATATATTCTTCAACAAGCAAGCTGTAACGAACACAAAACTTGAAAGAATCTTTCAACAATGATTTATCGCTGAAGAGTTTTTGTTTCTCCTCGTTGAATTGTTTTTTTATTTCAAGTTTT
>DSBF01000581.1 GCA_011049495.1 Ignavibacteria bacterium | reverse complement strand
CCGCACAAAAATTTAAGTTATATCTTGAACCATTACTTCAAATGAAAACAAGTGCTGGTGATTTTATTCGCTGGACGGATCTTCGTTTAATAAGAAGAATGCTGCGCGATTCAGTTCACCGTGCTTATAAACCCGAACAGACTTTGCTTCACTGGCATTACGTTCGTTCATCCGAAAAACGAAACATACTGCCTTATTGTAATACCGCAGATTATATAGTTAATACATCAATGCCGTTTGAAGTGCCTCTATATAGACCAAGATTGTTAAATGCTTTTAACGAGTGGACAGTTAAATATAAAAATGATCCTCTGCGCATAGACGCTTATACAAGAGCGGAAAGATTAAACAGAGTACTAAGTGAAATCGAACCGGTAGAAGATGATTCGCCCGTACCTGGTGATTCTGTTCTTCGTGAGTTTATTGGTGGGAGTGTTTTGGATTTACACTGATTATTATGATAAAGAAATCACACATAATTTTTTACGTTGAAGACCAGCAAAAGAGCACGGAGTTTTATTCTCAATTGCTGAATCTTAAACCCACACTTAACGTTCCCGGGATGACCGAATTTCATTTATCATCAACGACTGTGCTTGGACTAATGCCTGCAAGGGGGATAAAAAAATTACTCGGCGACAAGATAGAACAACCCGAAAAGAAACTCGGGCAGCCAAGAGGCGAATTATATTTGTTAGTAAATGATATAGAAAACTATATCAATAGAGCAGCAACGCTGGGAGCAAAAAAGTTAGACGACTTAAAAGAACGAAATTGGGGACACAGAGTAATTTACTTTGAAGATCCGGATGGTTATGTAATTGCTATTGCGGAAGAAATAAAAAGAGTTGATTGACAAAATTTATGAATAAAGCAAAAAGAAAATATCACGAACCACCTTTTGCAATAAGTAAAAAGGGAATGAAGTTTCACCACATCGGAATTCCAACCAAAGAAAAAAGACAAAACGAAAAGTACATCGAGCAATTGAAATTTTATGTCTCCGGTTTTGATTCAAGCGAATTCGGAATCGAATGGATGCGATTCGAACAAGATAGTCCGGTTGACCAAATAATCAAAGAAATTCCTCACCTCGCTTTTGAAGTTGATAATCTTGAAAAAGCAATTAAGGGTAAAGAATTGATAAGCGATATATCATCCCTCTCCGAAGGTGTGCGTGTAGCAATGATACATGAAAACGGAGCACCGGTAGAGCTGATTCAATTTGAAAAGTAGAGATAAAGTAATTTTTCTTAATACCGCAATAATCGATACAAATTACTTTCTTTCTTATTACATTTATGAGTATGAAAGAAGTTAAGTTTATTATTTTGCTATTTATAGTCGCTACTATTTATCCGCAAGAGAAGATTCCGGTCACTTTTACGCTGTATTCAAAACAAGCCGACTCGGTTTTTGTTGTTGGAAGTTTTAACAATTGGTCGGGTTCTTTTAACCCACTTACAAAACAAAATGATTCAACTTGGGTTACTACATTATACCTTAATCCGGGTTATTATTATTACAAGTTCGTAGTAAACAATCAATGGATTCCTGATCCAGAAAATGAATGGAAAATTAATGACGGCGGTAATAGCTTTAATTCAATAGTTAAGGTCGGTGACCCGCCAAGACCTAAAAGAGAAAAATCTGAAATTCCTTTCCCCAAACAACTCGTTCCTGAACCTGTTTTAGAAAATGATTCTCTTCTTATCGAGCTGTATTATGCCGCATGGGAAATGGCATGGAATAAAATCAAACGCGGCACAACTCAAAACGGCTTTGTTCAGTTTTACATGGATGAAGGTTTTAACGAACTTATTTATCAGTGGGATACGATATTTATGTCGGCATTCGGAATGTATGCTTCTAATTTGTTTCCCGCTATTCAGTCATTAGATAATTTTTACAACAAGCAAAGAAATGACGGTTATATTCAAAGAGTTTATTGGGAATCTAACGGGCAACCTGCAAACGAACCTACCCTTGAAGAGCCAATGATCAATCCGCCGCTGTTTGCATGGATGGAATGGCGGTACTATAAAATTACCGGTGATAAATCACGACTTATAAAAGTACTTCCTAACATTACAAAATATTATGATTGGATAAATGAGAACTTACGCGATTCGCTCGGAAGAGGTTTGTATTACACAACTCAACTTGGCAGCGGAATGGATAATATTCCTAGACCGAATGTAGGTAAAGCCGGTTGGATTGACTTAACCGCACAAATGGCACTTGCCGCAAAAATGATAATTAATATTTCGGCTGAAATCGGAGATAACAAAGCAGTACTAAAATTTACTGATGAATATTCGCGCATAACAAGTTTATTAAATCAACTATGCTGGGGTGAAGACGAACAATTTTATTTTGATTTAAGAGAAGACGGCAAGCTAAGTAATGTTATGCACATAGGTGGATTCTGGATGTTACTCTCGGAAACTGCAACGAGAGACAGAGCCGAAGCATTATTCAAGCATCTTGCAAATCCCGATGAATTTTGGCGACCGCATATGATTCCAACTCTTGCAGCAAATCAACCGATGTATGATTCAAGCGGTCATTATTGGCTTGGCGGAGTTTGGGCACCGACAAACTACATGGTAATAAAAGGATTAGAAAAATACGGACAATATGATTTAGCTAATCAAATTGCAGATAACCACATAAATAAAATTGCAGAAGTATTTTTCGACTTTGAACCAGATGAAGAAAAAATTGCTTTCGAAGAACGATACGGCGATGGATATAAAACAATATGGGAATGTTATTCTCCCGAATTTACAGAACCGGCAACTAGATGGGATAATACGTTTTATTCAAGACAGGATTTTGTCGGTTGGTCGGGTCTCAGTCCTATTGCTATGTTGATCGAAAATATTATCGGAATTGATATGGATGTTCCGAAAAATCAAATTACCTGGCGAATAAATAGAACGGATAAACACGGCATAAAAAACCTTAATTATCTTGACGGTAAGATATCTCTAATTGTTGAGACGATAGATGAAAACTTGTCTTTTAATATAACCTCTACGCACACTTTTAACTTACAAATCATTCATAACTATCAATCTATAAATCGCAAAATTAATGTCGGGTCAAATTTATTTATAGTTGAATTACCGTAGATAATCTGCTTCCTAAAAATCTGACTAAATAGGCGTTGCACTTCTTAAAAATTTTGTCTTGAAATAAATAACAAGATATACGTATATTAGTGCATATTATACGCAGAAGGAGGTTGTTGTGAAGACGAAATTAAATCTCACCATAAATTCTAAATTAATTCCGCGCTCAAAACTTTTTGCAAAGAAGAAAGGAAAATCCGTTTCACAACTGGTTGAAGAGCTTCTTGAAAAGGAGTTAGAAAAAGATAAAATTAATTTTACCGATAAATGGCTTGGCGAACTAAATCTTATAGAAGGAGAAGATGCTCGTTTCAAATATCTGAAAGAAAGGTATAACTTGTGATTGTTTTGATAGACACTGACGTTATACTTGACATTGCATTAAAACGAGATCCTTTTTATAAAGATTCGGTAAAACTAATTAATCTTGTTGAAAACAATAAGATATTAGGTTTTGTTGCTTGGCACACGCTTTCAAATTTTTACTATATGACGGCAATTGGTTCGGGTAATGAGAAAGCAAAACAATTTATTAATGATCTACTTGAGTTTGTTAATGTTGCCGAGACAAATACAGAAAATGCTAAAAGAGCAATTCAATTAAAAGTACCGGATTTTGAAGATGCTCTACAAATTACTGCTGCCTTAGCTTGTGATGCCCATTTTATTATTTCTCGCAATGTGAAGCATTATAAGAATAGCCCAATTACCGCTCTTACACCTGAATCCTTCCTTAAAAAGCATTTAGTTGTTGATTGATAATTTTTTCATTGGTTTGCTTATATATATTTTTGACAGCAAAAATAATCTATAATTGCAGCAACTTTTCCTACCTTAAAGCACCTTTTCTTTAGCAGAATAAAATCGGTGAAAGATGAAAAACATTGTAATTCTTTTTATGCTTATTTCGGTAATATTTTCACAGACAAAATTAGATGAAGCAAATCAGCTAATTTTAAGAAATAAATTTGCCGAAGCTGTAATACTTTTAAATGAATACATTAACATAAATCAAAAAGCCGAAGCATATCTTAAGCTGGGGATCTGTTACAAAAATTTGATGAAGAATAATGAAGCTCTCACTTCGTTTCAAAAAGCGGACGAACTCGATCCTAATAATATAGAAATACTAATCAACTTAGCGCAGCTCTACTCGATAATTGGATTTGTTGATAAATCAACACGCACCTATGAACAAATAATAAATTTAGATTCACTGAATAATTTTGCTTTGATAAATCTTGCCAAGCTGTATTTGGATGCAAATCGGATTTAGGATGCTAAAAAATTTTACACAACTTTACTCTTTGGTGACACTCTTAATAGCTTCTATCATCGACAGTTGGCATATACATTTCAAAAAGAAAATAATATTGACATAGCGTTTCATCATTATTATGACCAATATTATAGAGATAAAACCGTGCCGTTATTGTATTATCAGTTATTTGTTGAGCAAGGTGAATCACTTGAACAATCAATTTATAATTATGCACAAAACCGAATTGAGCAACTAAAAGAAAAAGTTCATTTTCAAAATGGGTCCGCAAACAAGTTAAGCGGACTATAAAATCTCATATAGTTTGATTTGTTAATTTAGTTCATGCTAAATAAATATCTTGATTAAAACAGCCCCACCTTTGTTGCCGTAACTCGTTTATTTCAAACAACTTACGGTAATTTCTTTTTGCTATTGCTAAAAATTATCCGTATATTTATCGCTTATTTTTTTAACACTAATTCAATACGACTTGACCGAGTATTTACAAAATAACGAAGATACAATTGCAGCTTTAGCAACACCCGCCGGGGTCGGTGCCATTTCTGTAATTAGGGTTAGTGGTCCAAAAAGTATTGAGGCTGTTGATTCAATATTCGATGGAGCGGTGAAATTAATTAGAGCAAATACTCATACAATTCATTACGGCAGGATTAATTATGCCAATGAAGTAATTGATGATGTTTTAGTTTCGGTTTTTCGTGCACCTAATTCTTATACCGGTGAAGACTCTATCGAGATAAGTACGCATGGTAGTCAATTAATTGTCGAAAAATTAATTAAGTCACTATTAGAAAAAGATATCAGATTAGCCGAGCCAGGTGAGTTTACTAAGCGTGCTTTCTTAAATGGAAGAATGGATCTTGCACAAGCCGAAGCCGTTGTTGATGTTATTAATTCCAGAACCGAAGCTTCTTTAAGAGGCGCAAGAAATCAGCTTGATGGGTTATTGTCTGCAAAGGTAGATTCTCTAAGAGAAATGTTAATTAATTCTTCTTCAATGTTAGAGTTGGAGTTGGATTTTGCCGAAGAAGATTTTGAATTTCTACCAAAAGACAAAGTAATTGAAAAAATTGACGAAATAATTTTTGAAATCGAGAAATTGTTACAAACATACTCATTCGGAAAAGTAATTAGGGATGGAGTAAATGTTGCGCTCGTTGGAAAACCAAATGTCGGTAAATCGTCATTATTGAATTATATGCTTAAAGAATCACGTGCTATTGTGAGCGAAATTCCCGGAACAACACGTGATGTAATTCGTGAAGAATTTTCCTTGGATGGAATTTTATTTAGACTATATGATACGGCTGGCATCCGTCTAACTGAAGATGCAATTGAAAAAGAAGGTGTATTTAGAAGTCGCGATGCAGTAAAAAACGCCGATGTAGTTTTGTTTCTTAATGATATTATAGATGGTTTCGCAGAAGATTTATACAAGGAATTAAAACAGCTCATTAAAGAAGATAAGATACTTAAAATAGTGAATAAAATTGATTTACTGCATAATCATAATATTGAATGTGATGTAGAAATCTCAGCAAAAACCGGAGAGGGAATAGAGTCCCTTTTCAAAGCAATGAAGCAAAAAGCTATTGGCTCCGAAAGTTACAGTGAAAGAGGAGCAGTAGTGTCAAATTTACGGCACTTTAATGCATTAAAAAAAGCAAAAGACCATCTTGTACAAGCTAAAGATTCTGTAAAATCCGGAATGAGCGGAGAATTTATCGCAGTCGATCTTAGAAATGCGGAAAGTTCGCTTGGTGAAATTATCGGTAAGGTAACAACAGAGGATATTCTAAACAATATTTTCGCAAAATTTTGTATTGGGAAGTAAATTCTCATTTTTTTGACAAGTTTCACGTGAAACAATTGTAAAAAGTAACCTTCGAGGTTGCAAAGCATGTAACCTCGAAGGTTGCTCTAACCTATTTTAGTTTCACGTGAAACTTTGCACAAAGTTCGAAAAGAAAGGAAAATCTTATAAATGCATTTTGATTTAATAGTAGTTGGTGGTGGACATGCCGGAATTGAAGCCTCACATGCAGCTGCAAAAATGGGGGTTTCGGTCGGTATTGTCACTATGGACAAAACCGCCTTCGGACGAATGTCTTGTAACCCGGCAATAGGTGGAAGCGCCAAAGGACACCTTGTTCATGAAATTGATGCTCTTGGCGGCGTAATGGGACAAATTGCAGATCGAAGCGGAATTCAGTTCCGTGTTCTAAATAAATCAAAAGGTCCTGCGGTTTGGGCGGGAAGAAGTCAATCCGACAAGAAACTTTATTCGGTTGAAGCTGCCAAAATTATTTCCTCGACAGAAAATATAACCATCGTTGAAGATTCCGTTATTGAAGCAATTGAAGAAGATCGAAAAATTGTTGGTATTCGAACTCTAAAAGGAAATGAAATAAGCTGTAAAGCATTAATTGTTTGTTCGGGCACATTCTTGAATGGATTAATGCATACCGGACTAAAATCAACGAGAGGTGGAAGATTCGGAGAACAGCCTGCAGTTGGTCTTACTGAGTCATTAATTAAAATGGGATTTGAATCCGGAAGATTAAAAACCGGAACCCCCCCAAGACTAAAACTTGATACAATTAACTATGATATTTTAGAAGAGCAGCCGGGTGATGAAAATCCTCAACCATTTTCACGAAGAACTGATAAAACTAAATTTCCTTTTCTTCCGCAAATTAGCTGCTGGTTGACAAAAACAGACGGTACAGTTCATCAAATTTTAGAAAAGGGGTTTGACCGATCGCCGATGTTTCGGGGATTGATAAATGGAGTTGGTCCCCGTTATTGTCCCTCGATAGAAGATAAAATTGTTAGATTCTCAGATAAACCAAACCATCAAATTTTTCTTGAACCTGAAGGTCTGGATTCGGACTTGATCTACGTAAATGGGTTTTCAACTTCTTTGCCCGAAGAAATACAGAGAGAAGCTATTGCAAAAATACCGGGATTGGAAAATGCAGAAATGGTTCGCCCGGGGTACGCAATTGAGTATGACTATTTTCCGTCTTACCAAATTGATCTGTCTTTGGAAACGAAATTAATAAAAGGGATTTACTTTGCCGGACAAATTAACGGAACATCCGGATATGAAGAGGCTGCCGGACAGGGGCTTGTTGCCGGAATTAACGCAGCACTTAAAATTCTCGGTAGAAAAGAAGAATTCGTTTTAAAAAGAAGCGACGCTTATATCGGTGTCTTAATCGATGATCTGGTTGGTAAAACTATAAATGAACCCTACAGAATGTTTACTTCACTTGCCGAACATAGACTACTGCTTCGACAAGATAATGCTGATAGACGACTTTATGAATTCGGTCATCGATATGGATTAATAAGCGATGATGAGTTTAAAGAAATGAAAGAAAGAGAAGTTTTAATTACTAAGAGCAAAGATTTATTCGAAGAAATAAAATTCAAGCCGGACGAGATAAATAATTTGCTTGAATCAAAAGCAACAAATCTAATAGATAATGCCGAACCGGTTAGCAAGTTGACAAAACGACCGGAGTTAAATTTGAGAGATCTTCTGCAAGAACTTGATCACGAAAAATATCCTCTCGTTAAATCCTTGCTTGCAAATGAAAAAGCTCTCGAACAGGTTGAAATCGAATTGAAGTATGAAGGATACATTCAGCGTCAGCAAGATCTAATAAAAAAAATGGAAAAGCTGGAAGAAGTTAAAATTCCAGAAAGTTTCAACTTTTTGAAATTAAAAACTATATCTAATGAATCAAAAGAAAAGCTGCATAAAGTTCGTCCTCGTTCAATAGGGCAGGCTTCTCGAATTTCGGGTGTTTCCCCATCCGATATTTCCATTTTATTAGTATATTTGAAGAATTAAATTTTGGGAGTTCTGAATTGGATCAACAAGAACAATATCTACTTGAATTAAGACAATTCTTTTGGGAAAACGGCATAACTCCGGATGAATATCAACTCGAAAGAATGGCTCATTTTGCAGAACTTGTTCTCAAAAAAAATCAAAAAGTCAATCTTATTTCAAGACGAGATGAAAAGAATATAATTGAAAACCATATATTCATTTCTGCATTTATTTCAGAGTTTATTCCGCAGAAGTTAAATTACTTTTTAGATATTGGTACCGGAGGCGGATTTCCGGGAATTCCTTTGGCAATTACTCGACCGATGCTTCGAGGCGTTCTTGCTGATTCAACTGCAAAAAAAATTGAAGCGGTTGAAGAATTTATTAACAAGTTAAAACTCAGCAATGTAGTTGCAGAGAATAATCGTGTTGAATCACCTGAATTCAAAGAAAAACATGCTAATAAATTTGATCTTGTTGTAAGCCGTGGTACAGTTCCTTTAATTATACTCTTTCGTTATTCAATTCCGTTAATTAAGGAGAAGGCATATCTCATCGCAGTAAAAGGTGGAAATCTAGAAGAAGAATATAAAACAGCGGAATTGAAATACAAATCCTACATTAAGAAATCAACAATATTCGAATTAGCTTACAAACCGACAAACATAAAAAACAAGAAAGGAAAGAAGTTAGTCTTTCTTGAATTAAGCAAGTAATTACTCTATTAAAAACCGCTTTTTGTATAAGCGGTTTTTTTGTATTTAATTCTTCCTAAAACCTTTATTACTCTTTTATTATATTTGACAACTCAAATAAAGAACTATTACTTAAAAAAGGAACTGTTATGAACTATTATAAAATAATTTTATTTGCTGTAATAATCGGTTTGTTGTTTGTCGGATGTTCAGATGATAAAAAAGAAGAAGCCGCTAAACAAACAAATCAATCCGAAATGTCTGCGCGTTCACATAAGGTGGTGGTTAAAGATGTTCTTCAAGCAAGTGCATATACTTATCTTCTTGTAGATGAACTTGGCGATGAAGTATGGCTCGCAGTAACAAAAAGAGATAATATCGAAAAAGGAACGACTTTGTATTATGACGATGCAATGGAGATGACAAACTTTTACAGCACTGACTTAGACAGAACATTTGAATCGGTTTTGTTTGTGCAAACAATCGGAGATCAACCGTTAACGGTTAACCCAAGTATGGGCGGTATGATGCCTCATCCAAATGTTAAACCCGAAGCAGATGCAAACATTTCCGTTAAACCGGCGGATGGAGGAGTCACGATTGCACAACTATTTGAAAACAAAAAATCTTATGAAGGAAAATCAGTTAAGATTAGAGCACAGGTTGTAAAAGTTAATTTAGGAATCATGGGACGCAATTGGATTCATATTCAAGATGGAACCGGCGATGGAATCAATTATGACTTAACCGTTACATCAAACGATAACGCACGAGTCGGCGAAGTTATTGTTGTGGAAGGGTTTGTTACTCTCGATAAAGATTTCGGATCCGGATATAAGTATGATATAATTTTGGAAGACTCAAAAGTAAAACCGGAAACAACAATGTAATTTTTTTTGATGCTGTTTCATTTTAATTTATTTGAAACAGCATCAACTTTTTTCTGCCAATAATTTACCAACCGAATCTTTTCGTTATCTTTCGTTCCAATAAAGAAATTGTTTATGTACAATTACCAAAAATCCAATAGATACTTTGCTCATGTTGCCGATGATATAAAAGATATCACCGCAGATGAATTGGAAACTTTGGGTGCTACGGGAATTAAAGAAGCCTATAAAGGTGTCTATTTTAATGCATCGCAAAAAGTTTTATATAAAATTAATCTTCATTCAGCATTAATTAGTCGCTCCTGAAAAACGCATAAAAGCATAGAAATTGGCGTAAAAGAGGCAGAATAAAGCAATCTCTCAATTGATATAAATGCAAGATTTAAATAGAT